>DASSBX010000173.1:0-4010 GCA_035698305.1 Miltoncostaeaceae bacterium
CAGTCGCGGCTCTACTCGGCGATGGCCCGGCCCGACGCCCTGGCGCCGATCTTCGAGCCGCTCGGGTTCGCCCCCGTCGGCAGGCCCGTCGACGTGGGCGGCGCACCCCAGCAGCCGGTGTGGCTCGACTTCGGGCCGGGAAGCGTGGAGGGCTGGCTGCGGAGGCTGGTGGGCGCCGAGGTGGCGGGCGAGGAGGCCGCGGCGGCCGTGGACGCGACGGCCCCCGCCGCCCGGCTCAGCCGGCGCGAGGCGGAGGTGCTCGGCCTCATCGGGGAGGGCTACACCAACCGCGCGATCGCGGCGCGGCTGGTGATCAGCGAGAAGACCGCCGGGCGCCACGTCGAGAACATCTTCTGCAAGCTCGGCGTCCACAACCGCGCCCAGGCCGTGCGGGTCGGGACGCAGATGGGGCGTTCACCCGACGCCGCGCGGGGGGCGGCGCCCTAGCGTCGCGGGCACGGACGGACCCCCCGTCCCCGAACCGTCGAAGGAGGTCCACATGAGCCGCGCCGAGGTCGAGGCCGACATCCGCGAGACGCTCGGGCTGGTCCCGAGCTTCATGGCGGCGGTGCCGGACACGCTGATCGAGAGCGAGTGGGCGAGCTGGAAGGCGCTCGAGCTCGCGGAGACGCACATCCCCAACAAGTACAAGGAGCTCATCGGACTCGCCGTCTCGGGCGCCACCCGCTGCCGGTACTGCGCCCACTTCCACGCCGAGGCGGCCAGGCTCTTCGGAGCCACCGAGGAGGAGATCGCTGAGGCGTCGTTGATGGCGAAGCACACGATGGGCTGGAGCACGTACCTCAACGCGATGTCGGTGGACTACGACGCGTTCGTCGCCGAGCTCGACCAGATGCTCGCGTACGTCCGCGCACAGGCCCCCGCGCCCGCCTGAGCGCGGTGCACATCTCCAGGACCCGGCCGGGCGTCGTGACCCTCGTCGCGACCGACGCCGAGCTCGCCGCGCTGGCCGCGGGGGCGCGGATGGCCCTCTCGCTGATGCGGGCCGACCCGCGCGCGCCGGCCGAGGCGACCGCCGCGCTCGCGCGGGTCCTGGAGGACTACGACCGTGGAGCCGGACGCCTCAGCGGAGGCCCATCGCCTCTTTGAGCTCGTCCAGGATGGGGGCGGCGATCGCGCGGGCGCGGGCCGCGCCGTCCGCGAGGATCTCGTCGATGGCCGTCGGGTCGGCCATGAGGGCCTCGCGTCGCTCGCGGATGGGGCCGATCGTGGCCTTCACCCGCTCGGCCAGGTCGCGCTTGTCCTGGACGCAGCCCAGCACCGCGGTGGTGCAGCCCTCGTAGATCGCGTCGATCTCCTCCTGGGGGGCCCCGAACGCCTTGTGCCACGCGAAGACGGTGCAGATCTCGGGACGTCCCGGGATGTCCCGCCGCACGCGCTGCGGGTCCGTGATCATCGACATCACCAGCGTGTCGATCTCCTCGTCGGTGGCGGAGAGGGTCACGGCGTTGCCGTAGCTCTTGCTCATCTTCCGGTTGTCCACGCCGAGCACCAGCGGGAACTCCGCCAGGATCGGCTGGGGCTCGGGAAAGAGGCCGCCGTACAGGTGGTTGACGCGCCGGACCACCTCCCGCGCCAGCTCCAGGTGCGGCAACTGGTCCTGACCCACCGGGATGCGGGTGGCGCGGTACAGGACGATGTCGGCGGTCTGCAGGAGCGGGTAGCCGAGGAAGCCGAACGTGTCGATGGACTCGCCCAGCTCCGCGATCTGCCCCTTGTAGGTGGGGACGCGCTCGAGCCACGACAGCGGCGTCACCATCCCGAGCAGCATCGCCAGCTCGGCGTGCTCGTGGACGTCGGACTGGCGGAACACGATGCTGCGCTCCGGGTCGACGCCCACCGCCAGCCAGTCGGCCACCATCTCGCGCGAGTTGCGCCGGATGTCGTCCGGGTGCTCGTACCCCGTGGTGAGCGCGTGGAGATCCACCACGCTGTAGATGCAGTCGTAGTCGTCCTGGAGCGTCACCCAGTTGCCCAGCGCGCCCAGCAGGTGGCCCACGTGCAGCTGGCCGGTGGGGCGCATGCCGGAGAACACGCGCTCCCTGGTGGCGTCGGCGGGCACGGAAGGGATGCTACCGGCCGCCGGATCCGTCCCGCCAAGCGGGCCGTACACTCGGATGGATGGCGACGACCGACCCCGCAGCCCACGGCCCGCCGCCTCCCCCGCCGCCCCCTCCGCAGCTCGCGCCCTCCCCGCGCCCCCCCGGGTTCTGGTGGCGGGTGCTGTCGCCGCCGGGGGCGGTGATCGCCGCGTTCGTCGGGGCGGTGATCGCCGCGTCCGTCCTCAGCGCGACCTCGATGGGCGACGAGGCGCTCGTCACGATCCTCCAGTTCATCGCGAGCTCCCTGATCCTCGCGTTCGGGTACATCCTGTGGCGCCGGCTCCCCGCCCACGAGCGCCGCCTGGCCCTCGCGACGAAGATGCCCCCGTTGAAGGTGGTGTGGACGGGCGTCGGGATCGGCCTGCTGATCGTGGTCGGCGCGGCGGTCCTGCTGGCCGTCGGCGCGGAGATCGACCCGCACGTGGAGCGGCAGATCGAGGACCAGGAGTCGATCGGCACCGCCCCCTGGGAGCTGGTGCTCTGGGTCGTCGCGCTCACGGCGCTGGCCCCGCTCGGCGAGGAGCTGCTGTTCCGGGGCCTGATGCTCCGCGGCCTGGCGCGCCGGCTGCGGTTCTGGCCCGCCGCCGCCGTCAGCAGCCTGGTGTTCGCCTCCGCACACCTCGACGCCTACACGCTCTGGCCGCGGGCGATCGGCATCCTGCTGACCGGGCTCGCGCTGGCGTGGGTGTACCGCACCCGCGGCTACTGGGGGTCCGTGGCCTCCCACGCCACGGTCAACGCCATCGCGTCCGTGAGCCTGATCGTCTACTCCACCTCATGACCGACACCGGCCGCTTCCGCAGGATCGACCTGTTCGCCGACCTGTCGGAGCAGGCCCTCGCGGCGGCGGTCGACGGGCTGGAGGCGGTGCACCTGGGCGCGGGCGACGAGTTCGACGTCGGCGCGAGCGGGGCGGTGTGCTGCGTGGTGGGGGCCGGACGCCTCGCGCTGGCGGTGGTGGCCCCGGAGGAGCGGGAGCGCACCATCGGCCTGCTGGAGCAGGGCGACCTGCTGGTGCGGCCGATCGACCCGTGGGCGGCGTCCGGACGGCAGGTGCGGTGCTTCGCGATCGAGGAGTCGTTCGTCCACCTGGTCGACCGCACGCGGATGGAGCAGTGGATGCGCGACCCCGCCCTGGCGGCGAACATGGTGCGGGTGCTGAGCGCCCAGATCGCCGAGCGGGAGCTCGCGGTGGCCATCGCCCTGGAGCCGCGGGTGGAGCGCCGGCTGCTCCTGAAGCTGCGTCAGCTGGCGGAGCGCTGGGGGCGGGTGACCCCCGACGGCATCCGGCTGGACCTGCGGCTCACCCATCAGGAGCTGGCCAACATGGTGGGCGCGGTGCGCGAGTCGGTGACGATCGCGCTGGGGCGGCTCGCCGAGAGCGGGAAGATCGAGGTGCGCAACCGGACCCTGATCATCCGCCCGCCGGAGGACCCCGCCGATCCGGAGCCGCCCGGCCGCTGACGCGCCCCGGCGGCCGGGGCCGCACCCCGGCCCCGTGGAGCGCCGCGCCGTTGGCCGGCTCCAGCTCGATCGCGGCGCGCGGGGTGCGCTGCGGCGGCCGGTGCGACGGCCACGGCGCCGCCGCGGGCCGCGGGCCGCCGGGGCCGTCGGCGAGCGCCACCGGCTCCAGGAACAGGGAGCTGCGCCCGAGGGGGCACAGCAGCGCCGGGGCGTGCAGCAGGCGCCGGCCGCCGACGCGCTCCGCCCGGCGGACGCGCTGCGCCGCCAGCAGCGCCGCCACCCCCGCGCCGATCAGCGCGCCCGCCGCCGCCGCGCCCGTCGCCTCCCCGTACGGGGCGGCCGCGACGGCTCCCCCGGCCGCCAGCGCCGCGGCGGGGACCGTGCGGGTGATCAGCACCCGCAGGAGCGTGACCGCGGCGCCCC
>DASSBX010000174.1:0-8567 GCA_035698305.1 Miltoncostaeaceae bacterium
GGGCGACGGCGGCCGACTCGGTGGCCACGGCCACCAGGCTGCGCGACAGGCCCAGGCGGCCGAGGCGCGAGATGAGCCCCGCCTCCAGGGCCGGCGGCACCGCCACGGCGGGGCCGAAGACGGCCGCCGCCGCCTGGCGGAGCCGGTCGGCGGGGAGCATCGGCCCGACGACGCGGGCGGCGCGGTCGATGGCGCTGGGCGCGCACTCGAGCGTGCGCCCGCCGCCGACGAGCGCGGCCCGGAGGGTCTCGGCGGAGGGACGGGCCGACACCAGCGCCACCGGCCCCGCGGACGCCTGCACCGCCGACGCGCCCGCCTGCACCGCCGCGGTCGCCGACAGCGGCGCGAGTCCCCCCGGCGCCTGCACCTGCACCTCGATGGGCAGCCCCGTCGCCCGGGCCGCCTGGGCCACGAGGGCCCCCAGCGCGGCAGGGGCGATGTACCCCGCCCCGTCCGACACGCACAGGGTGCGGGCGCCCGGCAGGGCGGCGAGGGCCCGGGCCTCCTCCATCCAGCGGCCGTCGGAGATGTCGGGCGCCGGCCCGATGATGAGCGTCGGGACGAACTCGGCCCCGGCCTCCTCGCACGCCCGGGCGACCGGGCCGAGGGCCTCCGGGTCGTTCAGCGGGTCGGTCGCGCGGATCCGGGACACCCCGGAGTCGGCCGCGCACAGCACGAAGCGGCGCACCAGGTCCGGGCCCAGCGGGGCGTCGCCCCACAGGTTGCGGGCGCCCACCACCACCCCCACCGGCGTGCGGTCGGCCTCGCGCAGCACGGCCCGCAGGCGATCCCAGGGGCTCTCGGAGCGCGCCTCCAGGGCCGCCCGCGCGCACCGCGCGTCGAGCGCCTCGAGCACCCGCGCGCCCACCTCGGAGAGCGCGGCCGCCGCGGCGGCCAGGTCGTCGGCCCCCACCGCGGTGCCCCAGGGGAACGGGGCGAGGTCGCGCAGGGTCGCGTCGACGTAGCCGACGGCGTCGGTGGGCGGCGTCACATGTCTCCCTTCGTGGGTCCGGCGGACGGCAGGCTAGCGCTCACGCGCGCGCCGAGTACTCCCGCGTGCGGGTGTCGATCTTCAGGCGGTCGCCCTCGTTCACGAAGAGGGGCACGTCGATCCTCGCGCCGGTCTCCACCTCGGCCGGCTTGGTCACGTTCGACACCGTGTCGCCCTTCACCCCGGGGTCGGTCCGCGTGACGGTGAGCTCGACGAACGTGGGCAGCTCCACCCTGATGGGGGCCTCGCGCACGAACAGCACCTGCACGTCGGTGTTCGGGGCCAGCAGGTCGACGTTGTCCACCAGCGCCGCCGCCACGGGGAGCTGCTCGTACGTGGCGTTGTCCATCAGGTACAGGTCGTCGCCGTCGCGGTACAGGAACTGCATCGTCTTGCTCTCGGTGGTGACCCGCTCCACCTTCTCGCCCGCGCGGAACGTCTTGTCGAGCGTCGCCCCGCTGGTCATGTTCTTGAGCTTGGTGCGCACGAAGGCGCCGCCCTTGCCCGGCTTGACGTGCTGGAAGCTGACGACGCTCACCAGGTCGCCGTCGACGTCCAGGACGTATCCGTTCTTCAGGTCGTTGGTGGTGATCATCGCCATGCCGCTCGCTCCCCCATCGCTCTCATCTGACCGTCCGCAGCTCCTTCGGGGAGTGCGACAGCACCTCGGACCCCTCGTCGGTGAGGATCACGAGGTCCTCGATCCGCACGCCGCCCTCGCCCTCGAGGTAGATGCCGGGCTCGATCGTGACCGCCATCCCGGCCTCCAGGACGTCGGCCGACTCGGGCCGCACGCCGGGGCGCTCGTGGATCATCATGCCCACCCCGTGCCCCAGGCCGTGGCCGAAGTGGTCACCGTAGCCGCCCTCTGCGATCCGGGCCCGCGCCACCGCGTCCAGCTCGGCCGCGCCCATGCCGCCGCGGGCGGCGGCCATCGCCGCCTCCTGGGCGTCGAGGCACACCCGGTGGATCTCCTCCAGCCGCGCGGGGAGGGCGCCGGTCGCGACGGTCCGGGTCATGTCCGAGCAGTAGCCGTCCACCACCGCTCCGAGGTCGATCACCACCAGCGTGTCTGGCGGGATCACGTCCGGGCCGGGCACGTGGTGGGGGCGGGCGCCGTTGGGGCCGGCGGCGACGATGGTGGCGAAGCTCGGCTCGGTGGCGCCCTCGTCGAGCATGGCCCCGTGCAGGGCGAACGCCACCTCGCGCTCCGTCCTGCCCACGATCCCCCGCGCGAGCACCGTCTCGAGGGCCCGGTCGACCGCGGCGGCCGCCCGGCGCATGGCGTCGATCTCCCCGGGATCCTTGATGGCGCGCAGCCCCTCCACCAGCCCGCGCGTGGGCTCGGTGGCGGGCCCGCCGAGCAGCTCGCGGATGCGGTCGTGGCGCGCGACGGTGAGGCTGTCGGCCTCCACCCCGATCGCGCCGCCGGCGGCGACGTCGCCGATCCGGGCCGCCACGTCGGCGAGCAGGTCCCGCCGCCCGACCACCACGTCGGCGCCCCGCACCTGCTCGGTCGCCGACACCGCGTAGCGCGAGTCGGTGAGCAGGACCCGGCCGCCGGCGCCGATCAGGGCGATGCCGTTGGAGCCCACGTAGCCGGTGAGGTAGCGGACGTTGGCGGGGTCGGTGACGATCAGCGCGCCGAGCCCGCGCGACTCCAGCAGCGCCAGCAGCTTGTCCTGGCGGTCGACGGGGTTCATGCGAGCTCCTCCCGGAGGCGGTCGAGGGCATCCCGGTAGCCGTCGGGCCCCTTGCCCCACACGGCGTGGAGGGCGATGTCGCGGACCACGGAGATCCGCCGGTGCGGCTCGCGCGCCTCCACGTCGGACAGGTGGACCTCCACGAACGGCGCGCCCAGCAGCTCCAGGGCGTCGCGGATGGACCACTGGTAGTGGGTCCAGGCGCCGGGGTTCACGACGGCGCCGTCGACCGCCCCCGCCAGTCCGTGGACGTGCTCCAGGAACGCGCCCTCGTGGTTGGTCTGGAAGGCCGCGACCGCCATGTCGCGCTCGGCGCCCCAGGCGCGCACCCGGTCCTCCAGCTCGCGCAGGGTGAGGGTGCCGTAGTGGGCCGAGGGCCGGCGCCCCAGCTGGTCGAGGTTGGGGCCGTGCAGCAGCGCGACGCGCCAGCGCGGGGCGCTCACCGGCGCAGCTCCTCGATGGCCGACACCAGGCGGTCGCCCGGCGGGCTCACCTTCAGGCGCACGTCGCCGGGGGCGGCCAGCATCACCATGTTCAGCGCCCCGGCGGCCGCCTTCTTGTCGCGGCCCATCGCCTCCAGGATCGCGGGGGTGGTCACCTCCGCCGCCAGCCGGACCGGCAGGTCGTGGCGGGCGAGCACCTCCGCGGTCTCGAGGCGCACGCCGGCGTCCAGGCCCACGGTCTGCTCGGACAGGCGCAGCGCCGCCAGCAGGCCCAGCGAGATGGCCTCGCCGTGGTGGTAGCGGCCGTAGCCGGCGGCGGCCTCGATGCCGTGGCCGACGGTGTGGCCCAGGTTGAGCGATGCCCGCAGCCCGAGGTCGCGCTCGTCCTCGGCGACGACCGCCAGCTTGTGCCGCACGCAGCGGCAGATGAGGTCGTGCAGGTCCCCGCCAGGGCCGGGCAGCGCCGGCCAGGCCCGCACCGTCTCCCACAGGTCGCCGCCCTCCAGCAGGCCGTACTTCACGATCTCTGCGAACCCGCAGGACAGCTCGCGCGGCGGCAGGGTGGCGAGCAGGTCGGTGTCCATCACCACCAGGTCGGGCTGCCAGATGGCGCCGACGTAGTTCTTGCCCTCCGGCAGGTCGATGCCGGTCTTGCCGCCGATGGAGGAGTCGACCATCGCGAGGAGCGTCGTGGGGACGTGCACCAGGCGGATGCCGCGCTGGTAGCTGGCCGCCACGAACCCCGCCAGGTCGCCGACCACGCCGCCGCCGAGCGCGACCACGGCGTCGTGGCGGCGCAACCCCGCCTCGGCCGCGAGGCGGGTGAGGCGCTCGAGCTGGGCGAACGACTTGGACCCCTCCCCCGGCGGCACGCTGGCGCTGATGACCCGGATGCCGCCCGCCTGCAGCGTCGCCCTGGTGCGCCGCGCCGCCTCGGGCAGGTTGCCGTCGCTCACCAGCAGGGTGGTGGTCGCCTCCCGGCCCTCCCACAGCTCGGCGATCCGCGGCAGCAGCCCGGACCCGAGGTGGATCGGGTAGCGCACCGTCCCCCACTCGGCCCACAGGGCCGGCGCCGGCGTGGACGCGGTCACCGGCCGACCTCGGCGGCGCCGCGGGCGGCCCACGCCGCGACCCGGGCCGCCACCTCGTCGACCGGGCCGTCGGCGTCGACCTCCAGGTGGGCGGCCTCGCGGTAGTTGGCCTCCCGCGCCGCGAGCCGGCGGGCGAAGCGGGCCTCGTCGCTCGCGAGCGGGCGGTCCGAGCCCTTGACCCGCGCCCACGCCACCGCGGGGGTCGCCCTGAGCCATACGACGTCGGCGGTGCGGCGCAGCAGGTCGCGGGTGCGGGCGCTCTCCACCGCCCCGCCCCCCAGGGCGAGCACGCCGGCCTCGCCGGCGAGGATGTCGCGGATCACGCGCTCCTCCGTGCGGCGGAACCACAGCTCGCCGCGGCGGGAGAAGATCTCCGGGATCCGCATGCCGGCCTGCTCCTCGATGACCCGGTCCGCGTCGGTGAACGCGCGCTCCAGCCGGTTGGCGACCCGGCGTCCGACGGACGTCTTGCCGGCGCCCATGTACCCGGTCAGCACGAGCCACCGCCCCATGCGCCGCTACCTCGCGATCTCGACCCGGTAGCGCTCCACCGCCGCGTCGAGGTGGGCGATCGAGTCGCCGCCGAACTTCTCGAGCAGCGCCTGGGCGAGCGCGAACGCCACGGCCGCCTCGGCGACGACGGCGGCGGCGGGCACGGCGCAGATGTCGGAGCGCTCCTTGAACGCCTTGCGCGGCTCCTTGGTGGCGACGTCCACGGAGGCGAGCGGCCGGGTGAGCGTGCTGATCGGCTTCATCACCGCGCGCACCAGGACGGGGGCGCCGTGCGTCATGCCGCCCTCGATGCCGCCTGAGCGGTTGGTCCTGCGGAAGAAGCCACGCTCCGGGTCGTGGAAGATCTCGTCGTGGGCCTCGCTGCCCGGCAGGCGGCCCAGCTCGAAGCCGGCGCCGATCTCGACGCCCTTGATCGCCTGGATCCCCAGGATCGCCTGGCCGAGGCGGCCGTCCAGCCGGGCGTCGCCGCTCACGTGGGAGCCGAGGCCGGGGAGCGGGTCGAACGCCCACACCTCGAAGACGCCGCCGAGGGTGTTGTGGTCCTGACCCGCCGCCTTGATCGCCGCCTTCATGCGCTCGGACGCCTCGGGGTCGAGGCATCTGACGGGGCTCTCGTCGACGCCCTCGAAGTCGGCGATGGAGAGGTCGTCGCGCAGCGGCACGGCTTCGGGGCCGATCCGGACGACGTGGCTGCGGATCTCGGTGCCGTACCGGCGCAGTATCGCCTTGGCGACGCCGCCGGCGGCCACCCGGGCGGCCGTCTCGCGGGCGCTCGCGCGCTCCAGGATGGGGCGCAGGTCGTCGGTGCCGTACTTGAGCATCCCCGCCAGGTCGGCGTGGCCGGGGCGCGGCAACGTGATCGGCTCGACCTCGTCGTGCGCCTCCCAGATGGCCATGCGGTCCTCGGCCCACTTCGGGAAGTCGAGGTTGGTGATCTCCAGGGTGAGGGGGCTGCCGATGGTGCGCCCGTGGCGGAGCCCCGACTTCACCTGGACCCGGTCGGTCTCGATCTTCATCCGGCCGCCGCGGCCGTAGCCGAGCTGGCGGCGCGCGAGGTCGGTGTCGATGTCGTCCGGGACGAGCGGCAGGCCGGACGGCAGGCCCTCGACCACCGCGAAGAGCGCGGGGCCGTGGGATTCCCCGGCTGTGCGGTAGGTGAGCGGCACGACGCCGCAGTGTAACCGTCCCCGGGGGTAGAGTGCGCCCAGAATGCCGCGTGTGCGCCCACTGCTGGCCGCCTGTGCGGCCCTGACGGCGACGGCCGCGCCGCTCGCCGCCGCGGCCGACGTGGCGCCCACCCGCCCCGTGGTGAACCTCCGGGCGGAGCTGACCGGCCCGGACGGCGTCAGCATCCTGGCCGTCGGTGGGCCCGACCGCTTCGCGTCGCGGCCGGCGCGCGGGACGGCGCCACCGCTCGGCAGCCTGGTGGTGAACCGGGGCCTCCAGACCCAGTTCCTGGACGGGAGCGGCATCCGGATCGCCCGCACCTTCCCGGCCGAGCCTGACGGCGCCGGCGTGTGGACGCTCTACTCCCCGTCCTCCGCCACGCTGCTGGCCCGCGTCCGCGCCGGGACGGCGAGGCTGACGCCCACGACCGCCGGCCGCCGCGCGGCGCTCCGGGGCACGGTCCGGCTGGCAGGCAACGACTGCGCGGGGCTGCGCGGCGGCGTCCGGACGATCGACCTGGATCGCGCCACGCTGGTGCCGCTGCGCATCCGGACCCAGCGGGCCGGCTCGCGCGCGAGCACCGACACGCTGGCCCCCCGCGCGGTGAACCCGGCCATCACGGCCGCTGCGTTCCGCCCCGCGGGGCCGCTCAGGGCCGGTGACCCGAGGCTCGACGAGGGCTTTCGCCGCGTGTCGCCGGCCGCCGCCGCCCGGACGCTCCCCTACGTCCCGGAGCTGCCGGCCGCGGCGTCACTCCCGGGCGGCTTCACCCTCGCCGTGTCGGGGTGGGCGCCCCGGACGCAGACCACCGGCGCGGAGGGCTCGATCCCCGCCGGCCGCGCGCTGTTCCAGGCGGTGTACGCACGCGGTTGGGAGCGCATCGAGGTCACCCAGCGGGCGTCCGGGGGCCGCGACTGGCCCGCCGACCCCTTCGGGGTGGAGTGCGGGCGCCTGACGGCCCGTCAGGTGTCCGTTGGCGGCGTGCCCGCGACGTTCGGGATCGGCCCGGAGATCACCCCGCACCTCTTCTGGCGTGACGGCGCCGTCCTCAACACGGTGAGCGGCCCCTTCCCCGCCGCGACCCTCGTCGGGATCGCCGAGTCGCTGACGCCGGTCACCGCCTCGTAGCGGTGCCCGTCCCGGTCCTGCCGGCCGCGGTGTTCGGCCTGCCCGAATGGGCGGGCCGCCTCGTGCTGGTCGGCGTGATCCTGGTGGCGGCCGCGCTGATCCTGGCGGGCGTCGGCTGGCTGATGCCGCGCCTGGCGGCACGGACCCACGCGGCCGGCGGGGCCCGCATCCGCCAGCGCCAGACGGCGATCACCGCCCTGGCGACGGGGATCCGCTACGTCGTCCTGATCGCGGCGGTGGTGGCGATCGCGTTCGTGCTCGCGGGCGGCGGCGGCATCGGCGCGATCGGCGGGGCGTCGCTGGTGGTGATCATCATCGGCTTCGCGTCGCAGCGCCTGCTGGTGGACGTGATCGCCGGGTTCTTCATCCTGTTCGAGGATCAATACGGCGTGGGCGACGTGATCCGGGTGGAGCCGTTCGGGTACGCGGGGCGCGTCCAGAGCCTGGGGCTGCGGACGACGGTGCTGCACGGTCCCGCCGGCGAGCGCCTGATCGTGCCGAACGGCAACATCACCGCGGTGCGGGTGATCCCGAGCGGGCGGCGCCCCCACCGCATCGAGTTCCTGACCCGCGACCCGGACCGCCTGGAGGCGATCGTCCGGGAGATTGCGGGGGCCGTGTCGGGCGGCGGCGGCCCGTGGCGGGCGGTGCCGCGGATGACGCGCCGGGACGCCGGCGGCGGCCTGACCCGCGTCGTGGCGGTGGTGGATGTCGACGCCGCCCGTGAGGAGGCCACCCGGTGGCTCACCGACGCGGTCGCGGAGCGCGCCGGCGACGCGCTGGAGGCCCCGCCGCTGCGGTCGGTCGACCCGGTGGCGAACCCGGACTGACCCCGGGACGGCGCGGCCGCCGGCGCCCCGTGGGGCTCCGGCGGCCGCGGCCCGCCGTCCGTGGGCCAGGGTCCGCTCAGACGGGACGCACGTCCACGAGCTTGATCTTGTACGACCGCTTGGCGGTTGCGTTGTAGAGGGTGATCGACTCGCCCTCGTCCAGCTCGACGGTGTCGGTGCCGTCCGGCAGCAGGCCGCCGCTCAGCTCGAGCGTGACCGTGGTGGCCCCGATCGCCTGGACGATGAACTGCTGCGTGTCGGGCGGGATGGCGTCGCCCTCACGGGCCACGACCGGCTCGCCGGAGACGTCGAAGTCGGCCTCCATCGCCCGCGGGTTCTGCACGGGGACCGTGGGGTCGGGCGCCCCGCCCGCGCCGGGGGCGGCGGTTGCGTCGCCCGGGACGGGCGTGGCCACGATCGGGTCACCGTTGATCGGCGTGTCAGCCGGGATCTCGGTTGCCGTCCCCGGCTCGGAGGCGGAGCCCGCGCCCTGGTCGACCTGCTGGTCGAACGCGTCGTGCGGGGTCCCGAACCGGTCGGTGCCGGACAGGGTCCTGCCGAGGCCCTCCGGGTCGACCGTGCCGGGCGTGCCGAGGGCGGCGATCGCCTGGTTGGCCGACTCGGCGGCGCCGACGCCCGAGGCGATCGGCACGGAGGCGTCCGGGAGCGACGCGCTGTCGCCTGCGGCGTCTCCGCCCCCG
>DASSBX010000175.1:0-5998 GCA_035698305.1 Miltoncostaeaceae bacterium
AATGTCGGTGTGGGCGCACCACATGTTCACGACGGGCGGCGCGGCGAACCTCTACTACGCCGGCACCTCGACGCTCCTCGCCGTGCCCGCCGGCCTGGAGTACGTGACCGCGGCCGGGACCCTGTGGCACGGGAAGGTCCGGTTCCACCCGGCGATGCTGTTCGCCCTCGCGTTCTTCGTGCAGTTCCTGGTCGGCGGGCTGTCCGGGATCTGGGTGGGGTCGCCGCCGCTCGACTACCACGTGCACGACACGTACTTCGTGGTCGCCCACTTCCACTACACGCTGTTCGCGGGGAGCCTGTTCGGGCTGTTCGCCGGGATCTACCTGTGGTGGCCGAAGGTCACGGGGACGCTGCTGCGCACCGGCCTGGCGCACGTCCACTTCTGGCTGCTGGTGGTGGGGACGAACCTGACGTTCTTCCCCATGTTCATCGTCGGCCACGAGGGGATGGTGCGGCGCATCGCCGACTACCCGGAGAGCGCCGGCTGGGGCGGCCTGAACCTGCTCGAGACGATCGGCTCCTACGTCATCGCGGCTGCCCTGCTGACCTTCGCCGCCAACGTGGCGGTGTCGCTCGTGCGCCGGCGGCCGGCGGGGGACGACCCGTGGGGCGGGCAGGCGCTCGAGTGGGCGACCACCTCGCCGCCGCCGCCGCACAACTTCGACCGCCTGCCGCCGATCCGCTCGTTCGCGCCGCTGCTGGACCTGCGGGAGGAGCGCACGTGAGCGGCCGCGGCATCCGCGCACGCGCCCGCGAGCGCGACGGGGCGGTCGTGGTGTTCCTGTGGGCGCTCGTCCTCGCGGTGCTCATGCCCGCCCTCTGGGTCCTGTTCGAGAACCGGCTGGAGCCCGTGCTGGCCACCGCCGGCGTGGCGGTGACGCTGATCGTCTCGGGCGCGGCGCTGCTCGACCGCGGCGCGGGCGCGGACGCCCCCGGGTGGCACAGCTGGCCGACGGTGGCGTTCGCCGTGGGCGTCGCGCTCATGGTCGCCGGCGCCGCCTTCGGCGTCTGGCTCGTGGCCGCCGGGGGCGCGGTGGCGGCGTTCGGCGCCGCGAACATGGTGTTCGAGCGGCGGCGGCCCCGGTGAGCGCGCGCCGCGCCGCCGCGCCCCTCCTGGCGACGGCCGCCGTGGCCGCGGCGGCGCTCGTCGGCCTCGCGGCCGGGGGCGGGCACCACGGCGGCTCGCCCCTGCCGGTGGCGGTCGCCCTGGCCGGCCTCGCCGCCGCGGCGCTCTGGATGGACCGGCGCGCGTCGGCCGCGTCGCCCCTGCGCCGGGCCGCCGGGCTCGCCGGGGTCGCCGTGCTCGCCGGGCTGGTGCTCTGGACGCCCGGCCCGCTGCTGGACGGCGTGCCGTTCCACATGGTCCAGCACGGGCTCGTCGCGGTGCTCGCGGCGCCGCTCGTCGCCGCCGCCCTGCCGGCGGTCTCGCCCCGCCCCGTCCCCGCGTGGGCGGCGTGGGCGCTGTTCGTGGGCGGCAACTGGGTGGCGCACGCGCCCGCCGTGATCGGCTGGGCCGAGGGCGGCACGACGCGCCACCTGACGCTGCACGCGGCGCTGCTCGGCGCCTCGCTGCCGTTCTGGTCGGCGGCCCTCGCCGCACCGGCCGGCCTGGGGCGCGGCGTCCGCGCCGCGATGGTGGTCGCGGCGCTGCCCGCCCTCGACGCCATCGCCCTGTGGTACGCGATGCTCGGCCAGGCGACGGCGGCCGCGGCGATGCTCGCGGCGATGCTGCCGCTGCCGCCGGTCGCCGTGGCGCTCGCCTGGGCGTGGGTGCGCGGCGAGGAGGCCGACGCGCGCCGCGCGGAGGGCGCCGTGGCGGGGGCCGTGCGGTGACGCGCCTCGCCCTGCTCGCGCTCGCCGTGCTGGCGCTGCTGGCGGGGTCCGCCGCGGCGCAGGGGCCGCAGAAGACGGCGGGGCCCTCCGGGCCGCAGGCCGCGCACGACCCCGCCGCCGTCGCGCGCGGCCGGGCGCTGTTCGCGCTGGGGTGCAGCGGGTGCCACGGCATGGACGGCCGCGGTCTGCCCGGCGAGGGCCCGAGCCTGGCGGGGGCGGGGGCCGCCGCCGCCGACTTCTACCTCTCCACGGGGCGCATGCCGCTGAACGGCGAGCCGGGCTCCGAGCCGCTGCGCGGCGAGCCCGCCTACCCGGACGCGCAGATCGCCGACATCGCCGCCTGGGTGGCGTCGCTCGCGCCGGGTCCGGCGATCCCGGACGTCGACCCCGCGCGCGGCGACGTGTCGGAGGGGATGGTGCTGTTCACCGAGCACTGCGCCGGCTGCCACCAGATGGTCGCGCGGGGCGGCCTGGTGACGCGGGGGCTCGCGCCGTCGCTGCAGCAGGCCACCCCACGCCAGGTGGCCGAGGCGATCCGCGTGGGGCCGTACACCATGCCGGTGTTCCCGGAGACGATCATCTCCGACCGCCAGATCGACTCGATCGCGGCGTACACCGAGCTGACGAAGGACCCCCACGACCGCGGCGGCGCCGGCCTCGGCAACGTGGGGCCGGTCCCCGAGGGCATGGTCGCGTGGATCGCCGCGCTCGGCGCGCTGCTGGTGGTGGCGCGCATCATCGGGGAGCGGGCGAGGTGAGCCGGCTGCGACGCGCCGGCAGGGCCGCGGCGGCGGGCGCCGCCGTGCTGCTGCTGCGCCGGCGGCGGCGTCCGGCGCCGCCGGAGCAGGCCGGCGGCGGCGTCGCGGACGCGGGCGGTGCGCCGCCCCCGGGCGGCCGGGTGCTGCCCGAGGGCCGCCCCGATCCGCGCGCCGAGGCCGGGACCGCCGTCTGCCTTGTGCTGGCCGGCGTCGCCGCCGTCGCCTTCATGGTGCTGTACGGCGTCGAGCCCGACACCCAGGCGCTCGGGGTGGCGCTCGGCGCGTGCCTGGCCTTCCTGGCCGCCGCGGCGATCCTCGCCGGGAAGCGGGTGGTGGTGCAGGAGCGCCACGTGGAGGAGCGCCCGCCGATGGCCGACCCGGCCGCCGAGCGGCGAGCGGCGCGGATCCTGGAGGAGGGCGCCGGCGGCATCTCGCGGCGCCGCCTGCTGGGCGGCGCGTGCGCGTTCGCCGGCGTCGCGACGGCCACGGCGCTCGCGGCGCCCCTGCTGTCGCTGGGGCCCGGCGCGCCCCGCCGCGGCCGCGACGCCCGGGGCCGCTGGGGCGCCGGCGTGCGCCTGGTGACCGAGGGCGGCACGCCGCTGCGGGCCGACGACCTGGTGGTGGGCTCCTTCGTCACCGCGTTCCCGGAGGGGGCCGAGAAGGAGGACATCGCGAGCCCCGTCGTGGTGATCCGCGTGCGGCCCGAGGAGATCCGTCCCTCGGCGGGCCGGGAGGGCTGGGCGCCCGGCGGGATCATGGCCTTCTCGCAGATCTGCACGCACGCCGCGTGCGCCGTCACCCTGTTCCGCTACCCCCTGTTCCGCGAGCCGGGCCCGGCGCCGGCGCTGGTGTGCCCGTGTCACTACTCGGTGTTCGACGTGCTGCACGACGCCGAGCCGGTGTACGGGCCGGCCCACCGCCCGCTGCCGCAGTTGCCGCTCGCCGTGGCACGCGACGGCACCCTGCGGGCGACCGGGCCCCTGTCGGGCGACCCGGGGCCCTCGTGGCTCCTCACCGACACGTGATCGGCGCCCTCGTCAGGCGGCTCGACCGCGGCACGGGCTCCGCCGGCCTGCTGGCGAAGGGCCTGCGCTACGTGTTCCCCGACCACTGGTCGTTCCTGTTCGGGGAGATCGCCCTCTACGCGTTCGTGATCCTGGTGGCGACGGGCACCTACCTCGCCTTCTTCTTCGACGCGAGCATGGCGCACACCGTGTACCAGGGGTCGTACGAGCCGCTGCGGGGCCAGCGGGTGACGGAGGCGTACCGGTCGGTGATCGACCTGTCGTTCGACGTGCGCGCCGGCCTGCTGATCCGCCAGGTGCACCACTGGGCGGCCAACGTGTTCCTGGCGGCGATCACGATCCACCTGCTGCGCGTCTTCTTCACCGGGGCCTTCCGCCGTCCGCGCACCGCGAACTACCGCATCGGCCTGACCCTCCTCGGCGTCGCGCTGCTGGAGGGGTACATGGGCTACTCGCTCATCGACGACCTGCTGTCGGGGATGGGACTCGCGATCGGCTACTCGGTGGCCCTCTCGATCCCGTTCATCGGCGGCACGATCGGGACGCTCATGTGGGGCGGGGACTTCCCCGGGTCGGGGGAGTGGATCACGCGCTTCTACATCGGGCACGTCTTCCTGCTGCCCGCGCTGATCGCGACGCTCATCGCCGTGCACCTGGCGCTGATCGCGCGGGCCCACCACACCCAGTTCCGCGGCCCGGGACGCACCGAGCGGAACGTGGTGGGGTCGCCGATGTGGCCGGGCTACATGCTGCGCTCGGGCGGGCTGTTCCTGGCGGTCGCCGCGGTCCTGGTGCTGCTCGGCGGCCTGGCGCAGATCAACCCCGTGTGGCAGTGGGGTCCGTACGAGATCTGGCGCTCCACCAACGGCGCCCAGCCCGACTGGTACCTGGGCTGGCTGATCGGGGCGCTGCGGATCATGCCCAACTGGGAGCTCGTGATCGGCGGGTGGCACGTGGTGCCCAACCCGTTCTTCGGCGGCGTGCTGTTCCCGGCGATCGTCTTCGGGGTGCTCTGGATGTGGCCCACCGCGGAGCGGCTGATCACCGGCGACCGGCGGGAGCACAACCTGCTCGACCGGCCGCGCGACCGGCCGTGGCGCACCGCCCTGGGGGCGGCGATGGTGTCGTGGGTGGCGCTCATGTTCCTGTTCGGCGCCGCCGACCGGCTGCTGGTGCAGATGGGGATCTCATACGAGGTGCAGCTCATCGTCGCCCGCGTCCTCGTCTTCGCGCTCCCCGCGGTCGTGTTCCTGGTGGTCAAGCGCGCCTGCGAGGAGCTGCGCCGCGCCGACCCCCCGGAGCCGGCGCCGGCGAAGCCCGCCCCCGCTCAGCGGTCGACCCTGTAGAGCCCGATCATCCCGTTCATCTGGTGGGACTCGACGTGGCAGTGGTAGTACCAGGTGCCCGGCGCGTCCTCCGTCCAGCGGATCCGGAACGACTCGCCCGGGCCGACCGTCTGCGTGTCGGTCGGCGCGCCCGCGGCGTTGAGCCAGCGGTGCCCGTGGACGTGGAACGTGTGGAAGTTCTGGCCCAGGGCGATGACATCCCACTCGACGCGCTCGCCGACCCTCGCGTGGAACGTGGGCGTGTCGCCGATGAACGCGCGCCCGTTGATCGAGTTGAAGGCGAGGGTCTCGCCGAAGGCCACGACGAAGCGCCGGTCCGGCGGGCGCTCGTGCCGGCCCATGATCGCGATCACGCCGTAGAGGCCGAGCGGGATGCTCTGGTCCATCGACGGGGAGTGGTCGTGGTAGGGCCAGACGCCGACCGACTGCGGCCCCGCCGTGAGCCGGTACGTGAACGAGCCGCCCACGGGCACCCGTGATCCGCGGCCCGAGATCTGGGGGATGAACGCCCCGTCGCTGCCGGGCGCGTACGTGAACGCGTGGAAGTGCATGGAGTGCGGCAGCTTGTTGGCGCGGTCCTCGTTCTTGAAGTGGACGATCACCCGGTCGCCCACCCGCGCCTGGATGGTCGGGCCCGGGATGCCGTCGTTGTCGCCCGACGCCGACGTGTTGGGCAGCGGCTTGCGCCAGCCGCTCGTGTAGGCCCGGTAGACGACGGCGGTCATCTGACGCTCGGCGGCCGGCACCTGGCGCCCCGTGAGGGCGTCGACTCCGTTGGGGGCGACGTCCCACGCCACGTCCACCGCCTTGATCCAGTACTCCCGCACCGCCCCGCTCCGACGGCGCGAGGTGGAGAGCTTCGCCGTGGGCGTGGGGGGCGCGCCCGCGCCGAGCGCCGCCTTGCGCGCCCGGGCGAGGACGGCCGGATCGGCCGGTGGGCCGAGCGGCGCGGTGTGCGCGTGGCCCGCCTCGTCGGCGCGCGCGGCGGAGGGCGCCGACGCGGTCGTCTGGCCGACGACCGGCGCGGCGCCGGC
>DASSBX010000176.1:0-3753 GCA_035698305.1 Miltoncostaeaceae bacterium
CGACGTCGCCGGACGACACCGTGGGCCCCGGCGGCGCGACGCGCACGGCGGGACCCCAGGCCGCGAGGGAGGCCGCCGGGAGCGCCGCGAGGGTCAGGCCCGCGACGAGGAGGGGGGCCGGCCGCATCGCGGCCGACCGTATCAGCGGAGGTTGATCACGGGGGTGCCCACCGGGACCCGCGGCCACAGCCAGAGGATGTTGGCGTTGTAATTGCGGGTGCAGCCGTGGGAGTAGTACCGCCACGACCGCGACAGCAGGTACTCCTGGTTGGTGCCGTGGATCCCGTAGCCCCGGTGGTACCAGAGCACCAGCGGGCCGAAGGCGGCGCTCGGCCCCGCCGTCTTCGAGTAGACGGCGAAGCGCCCGACCGGCGTCGGCGTCGACGGCTTGCCGAACACCACCGGGAACACGCGCCGCAGCTTCCCGTCCTCGTAGTAGTAGAGGAGGGTCTGGGAGATCTCCTGGACCAGGTAGTGCGACGCGCCGGCGGGCACGCCGTGCGGGTTGGCGCCGTAGACGCTCATCGCACCGGTGGTGGCCCGGCCCCCGACGTCGCGGCCGGCCGTCGGGGCCGCGGTGAGCCGGAATCGCCACTTCCCGCCGGACGGCGGGGTGAACGTGGCGCGTATCCGCCCGCCCTTCGTCGCGAGCGTCTTCAGGGTGCGGAAGCGTTTGCCGCCGACGGAGCCCTGGAGCTGCAGGCGCTCGCCCTTCGCCGACGCGCCCAGCGACCCGGTGACCGTGAACGGGCGGCCGCTGATGTTCTCCATCGGCGCGGCGGTGACCTTCACGGTCACGCGCCGGCGCAGCGCGACGGAGCGGCGGCGGCTGCTCGCGACCGTGCCCTCCGCCGTGGCCACGCTCACCCGCAGGCTGCTCGACGTGCGCAGCGGCAGCGCGGCGGCGAAGCGCCCCCTGCGATCCGACCTGAGCGTGACGAGGGGCGCCCACGCCCCGTTCTCGAGGCGCTCGACGGTGACGGGGACCGCGGCGGCCGGGGCGACGCGCCCCGACACCTCCGCCCGCGTGCCCTGCGTCACCGCGGACGGCGCGTCCCACGACGCGACGTGGAGGCCCGGCGGCGCCTGGGCCGCAGCCCCCGCGGGCAGCGCCCCCGCCGCCGCCAGCGTCGCCGACAGCACCGCCGCTCGCCGTGCCAGCCGCATCTCAGGCCCTCCCGTCCGATGGTCGTTCCCAGAGCGCCATTTCGACGCGGGACGGCGAGTCCTTGGTCGTGGCGGCTACGTTATCGCCATGACGACCGCGAACCTGAGGCTCTTCGCCGCCACCAGCGGATGGGAGGGGCCCTTCCAACACGAGCAGGTCATCGTCGCCGCGGGCGACGCCGAGGGCGCCCGCCTCCTGGCCGAGGAGGCCTTCGCCGGCGTCCGGCAGCCGGTGTGCCGCACGAAGATGCGCATCGCCGACCTGGGGCCGGTGGAGGCCGGCGTCGTCGCCGGGCCGCTCAAGGCCGGCGACTCCCTGGCGGCTGCGGGCGAACCGGTCGACCTGCGCTGCGACTGACGTCGGCGCCCGCCCTGCGGATCGGGCCCCTAGATGCCGGGGCCTCCGCTCGATGGCGGGTCCGAGGCGGGGAACGACTCCATCGACGCCTCGTCCACCGGGTCGAGCGGCTGCGGCGGCCGGGCGCGGCGGCGGCGGCGGCGGACGACCTCCGCGGCGCAGGCGGCGCACGCGGCGGTGGTGATGAGGACCATGCGACGGCTTGGCATGCCCCCAGTCTAGGCCCCGGGGCGTCACGCTACGGGGAGGGCAGCCGGGTGGCCGAGCCGCGCTCCAGCGCGTCGGCGTGCAGCGCGCCGCCGCGGTGCAGCCGCTCGAGGGCGTCGACCGCCGCCCCCCAGAACTGGGCGCCCACCTGACGGCGGCACTCCGCGAGCGCCTCGGCGTCGGTGAGCGGCGTCACGTAGGCGCGGTTGCTGGTCATCACGTCCCACGCGTCGGCGAGGTGCAGGATGCGCGCCCCCTCGGGGACCTCCTCACCCGCCAGGCCGTCGGGGTAGCCGCCGCCGTCCCAGCGCTCGTGGTGGCCGCGCACCCAGCCTGCCTGCTCGGGGCTGAGGACGTCGGAGAGCATCTCGGCGCCGAGCGCCGCGTGGACGCGGACCTTCGTCATCTCCGCCTCGGTGAGGCGGCGCGGGGTGAAGAGGATCTCGTCGGACACGGCGATCTTCCCCACGTCGTGGACGAGCGCAGCCTCGTGGAGCTGCGCCGCGCGCCCGCGGGGCCAGCCGCACGCCTCGGCGAGCATCGCCGCCAGCCCGGCGACGCGCTCGGAGTGCCGCCGCGTCGACGGGTCCTTGGCATCGACGGCGCGGGCGAGGACGCGGATGCTCTGGAGCGCCTGGTTGCGGCGCAGCTCCGCGGCGCGCTCCTCCTCCCCCATCGCCTCCATCGCCTCCGGCGTGTAGAGGAACACCACGTCGCGGCCGTGGCGCTTCGCCCAGTAGAGGGCGACGTCGGCGAGCCGGTAGAGCTCGGCGTGCGAGCCGGCGCGGGCGAGGTCGCAGACGCCCCCGGAGACGGTGACCCGTCCCACGCCGGGGAACGGGGCCCCCGCGAGCGCCGCCCGGGCGCGCTCGGTGGCCTGCCACGCCTCCATCCCGTCGGTCTCCGGCATGAGCCACGCGAACTCCTCGCCGCCCAGGCGGGCGAGCACGTCGCCCTCCCGCACCCGGGACGCCAGGCGCAGCGCCGCCTCGCGCAGGACGTCGTCGCCGGCCACGTGGCCGTGGACGTCGTTGACCTCCTTGAAGTGGTCCAGATCGAGGACGGCCAGGGCCAGGTCCCGGCCGTGGCGGATGGCGCGCGCGGTCTCGGCCACCAGGCGCTCCTCGAAGACCCGGCGGTTCACGAGGCCCGTCAGGGAGTCGGTCGCGGCCCGCACCGCCAGCTCGGCGCGCGCCTCGGCGTTGCCGATCGCCAGCGACACCAGGTCGGCGAAGCGGGCGAGGCGGGCCTCGGCATCGGGAGGCGGCGCCTCGTCGCGGTCGGTGGCGACCACCACGGCGCCCCACAGCAGGTCGCGGACCCGTACGGGCGCGGCGACGCTGCCGCGGAACGCGTCGGGGTCGAGCACCCAGGGGACGGCGCCCGCGAACGCGCGGAAGTCGTTCGCGCGGGCCGTGCGCCCGGTGCGCGCCACCTGCACGGACGGCAGCGGGCTGGTGAGCGGCACCGTCAGCTCCCGCGGCGGCCAGGAGTCGGGCCGGGTGGCCCAGCGCCCCACGAACGTCGCCTCGCCGTCGTCGAAGCGCACCACCGCGCCGCCCGCGACGCCGTGGACGGTCGCGGCCTCCTCCGCCACGAGGTCGAACACCTCCTGCGGCGACGCCCCGCGGGCGACGGCGGTCGCGATGCGGCGCAGCGCCACCTGCTCGAGGGCGGCGCGGCGGGCGTCGCCCTTCAGCGCCGCCGCGGCCCGCGCGACCAGGTCTGCGGGCGCGAGCGGCAGGGTCACGTGGTCGCCCGCCCCGTCGGCGCGGGCGGCCAGGGCGGCCCTGGCGTCCCCGCCGCGCACCAGCGCGAGCAGGGCCGGCCCCCCCGGCGCGGCGAGCGCGCGGATGAGGGAGCGCTCCCCGTCGCGCATGCCGGCGCAGGCCACCACGAGCGCGACCGCGTTCCCGGCCACCACGGCGAGTGCCGCCTCGGCGTCGGCCGCCTCGAGCACGGAGTGCCCCGCCCGTTCGAGTGACGCCCGGCAGGCTCGGCGGACGGGTGCCTCGTCGTGC
>DASSBX010000177.1:0-2262 GCA_035698305.1 Miltoncostaeaceae bacterium
TCGATCGCACGAAGCCTCGAGCCCTCATCATTCACCGCCACCCCTTTGGCGAGCCGAACGCGGTGCGGCGCCCCGCGGCCGGACTGCTCGTGCCGGCACGGTGGCTTGAGCACGTCGAGGGGCTCGTCTACGACAGCCTCCACGCCGATTAAGTGGACGAAGTGGACAACCACCGTCGAGCACGGCTACCCTCGTCGTCATGACAGCGACTCCGTACCTGCGTGTCGCCGAGGTCGCCGACGAGCTGGGGATCTCCACGAGCGGCGTCTACAAGCTGATCCAGCGCGGCAAGCTCCGGGCCATTCGGCGCAGCGAGCGCGGCACGCTGGTTCCGAGGATCGCGCTGGACGCCTACCGACGCCGGCTCAAGCACGGTGCGCCTGTCTCGTCTCCCCCGGCGATCCAGGACGATGTCGCGACACGCGCGCGGCGGTTCCGCGACGCGACCGGATCCGAGCCCGAGGAGTGGGTCGAGGCCTGGAAGGCCGAGCGCATCGCGGACACCGCCCAGAACATGCGTCACCTGATCCAGGCGCTGGGAATCCTCGCCGAGCAGAGGGAGCAGGCCACCCCGGCCGTCGGAGCCTCAACGCGATAGCTCGATCCCGGGCGGCGGCGGCTCCCGGCCGCGGTCCGGGACGCCGCGGCCGCGCCGAGCGAGCCGCTCCTCCACCCGCGCGAGCTCCACGCTGAGCCGTCCCGCCCGCTTGGCCGGAGCGTCGTTCTCCGGGCCAAGTCGGGCCAGATCGTCCCGCGCGGCCACCACCTGCACCCGGTGACGCGTGATGTCCTCCCTTGCCCGCGCGCTGTGCCGCCGCAGGTCGGAGCGCTCGCGGCGCCGCCACACCGGCGCCTGCTCCAGCTGCTCGGTGGCCCGACCGAGACGCCGCTCCGCATCGCGAAGACCCGACTCGGCGCGCTCCAAGGCCCGCGCCGCCTCAACCCGCCGAAGGCGCTCGTTGGCCGTGCCCCGCGCTTCCTGACGGGCGTTCTCGCGCCGGACCCGGAGCTCGTCGGCGACGGCGAGCAGGCGCTCGGGCGTCGCCCCCTCGAGGTTTCCGCGCGCGGCGTCCATGGCCGACGTTCGCTTGACCGAATCGACCAGGTCGAGTGCGAGCGACTTGCCTTGCGAGCGCGACCAGGCGCGGGCAAGGGCGTCCTCGATCCCGGAGGCGTCGTGGTGGACAACGAAGACGTGGAGGTCGTGGCGCTGGCGCGAGGCGGCGACGTAGGCCCACTCGGCGCCGCCGCGCTCGGGGCTCGCCAGGACGAAGGTGCGATCGACCGAGGAGCCCTGGGCGACGTGGCCGGTGAGGGCGTAGCCGTGACTGGCGTGGGAGAGGTAGCCGGCGGGCAGGCGCACGACCTCGCCGAGGTCGGTGCGAAGGTCGAGGCCCTCGCCGTGGTGATCGAGCCCCACAACCGTCCCCGAGGTTCCGTTGCGCACGCCGAGGTCGTAGTCGTTTCGCCGGCACACCAGGCGATCGCCGATCGCCCACTCGCGACCGCCGGCCACGATCCGTCGGTCCGAGAGGAACCCCCACGCATCGCGCCACTGGCGCGCCAGCCGGTTCAGGTCGGCGACGTCGCGGCGGTCGTGGGCGAGCATCAGGTTGCGCCCGGGCGAGTCCAGCTCGGCCCGCGCCCACGCCCCGATCAGCGCCGCCCGCGCCTCGCGCGCGTCCTCGAACCGGGCGAGGCGCCCAGACTCCGACAGCAAGGCGACCGCGTCGGCGGCTCGCCCGTCGGCCAGGTGGGCGGCGATCCGCCGCTGCAGCTCGGTGGCCTGGCGGCGGTTCTCGACGAGCTCCACAGACCCGAGCCGGTCGGCCAGCGCGGCGAAGCCGCCGCCCGCCTCGATCGCCGGCAGCTGGCCACGGTCGCCGACCAGGACGACGCGGGCCCGGCTCCAGGCCGCGGCGTGGATCAGGCGCTCGAGCGCCCGGGTCGGCATCGCCGAGGCCTCGTCGACGACGATCACCGCCCCGTCGGGGATGGCCCCGTCCTCTCCCCGCTCGATCCGCCCCAGCAGGCGGGCCGCCGTCTCGGCCGCGATGCCCGCCTCGCGGCGCAGGAGGTCCGCAGCCTGCCCCTGCCAGGCCACCCCCACCACCGGCACGGCCGACCGCTCGTAGGCCTCGCGCACGACGGCCAGGGTGAACGTCTTGCCCGTGCCGGCGCGTGCCTCCAGCACCCGCACGCGCGCCTCGCCTCCGCACAGATGGCGGACTGCCGCCTCCTGGTCGGCGCCGAGGCTCGGGC
>DASSBX010000178.1:0-3857 GCA_035698305.1 Miltoncostaeaceae bacterium
CGGCGGGGGCCAAACGCCGATTCATCCGCCCGCCACGCGGGTAGACCCTGCTCAGACCCCGCGGCAGGGAGGGCCCCATGGCGGAACCGACAGGTGCACACAGCGTCCAGCACGACGAACCGGCCCGCCGGGACGTCGAGACGCGCGAGGAGACCGTCGCACGCGTCGCGGGCGGCGAGGAGGCCGTCGGCGCCGAGCGCGGCGGCTCGCCCGACCCGAGCACGCGGCGCGGGCTGAACCGCGCCCTGTGGAAGACGGTGGCGGTCTACGCCGGCATCGGCTTCGTGGTCGGCGCAGTCCTCGGGCTGATCCTGAGCATGGCCCCGGGCCCCTTCGAGACCGACAGCGTCGGCGGGGCGATCGGCTACATGATCGGCCTGGGCCTGGCCATCGCGCTGGTGGTCACGCTGCTCGCGTCGCTGTTCCTGCTGGAGCGCGAGGACGGCAGGGTGCAGCGCGAGGAGGTCGGCCGGCGGCGGTAGCGGCCGCCGGGCGCCCGCCGCTCACCGCGGCGCGGCGCCCGCCCGCTTCGCCAGCTTGGCGCGGTTGGTGGCGCTGAGCTCCACCTTGCGCAGCCGCACCGCTCCCGGCGTGACCTCCACGCACTCGTCGTCGCGCACGAACTCGAGGGCGGTGTCGAGCAGGACCCGCCGGGGCGGCACCAGCCGCACCAGCTCCTCGGCGGTGGACGACCGCATGTTGGTGAGCTTCTTCTCCTTCGTGGGGTTCACGTCGAGGTCGTCGCCGCGGCCGTTCTCGCCGACGATCGCCCCCTCGTAGACGTCCTCCCCCGGCCCCACGAACAGCGCCCCGCGCTCCTGCAGGCCGAAGAGCGCGAACGACGTGGTCATGCCCGAGCGGTCGGCCACCAGGCTGCCCCGCGGACGGGTGCGGATCTCGCCCACCCACGGCTCCCAGCGGTCGAACACGTGGTGCAGCAGGCCGGTGCCGCGCGTCTCGGTGAGGAACTCGGTGCGGAACCCCACGAGCCCGCGGGCGGGGACGAGGTACTCCATCCGCGCCCACCCGGTGCCGTGGTTCACGATCTGCTCCAGGCGCCCCTTGCGCAACGCGAGCAGCTGGGTCGCGACGCCCAGGAACTCCTCGGGGATGTCGATCGACGCCCGCTCCAGCGGCTCGTGCACGACCCCGTCGATCTCCCGGGTGAGGACCTGCGGCTTGCCGACGGTCAGCTCGAAGCCCTCGCGGCGCATCGTCTCCACCAGCACGGCCAGCTGGAGCTCCCCGCGGCCCTGCACCTCCCATGCGTCGGGCCGCTCGGTGGGCTCCACGCGCAGCGACACGTTGCCCACCAGCTCCTGGTCGAGCCGGTCCTTGATCTGGCGCGCGGTGAGGCGGCTGCCGTCGCGGCCCGCCAGCGGCGAGGTGTTGATGCCGATGGTGAGCGACAGGCTGGGCTCGTCCACCGCGATCACCGGCAGCGGCCGCGGATCCTGGGGGTCGGCGAGCGTCTCGCCGATCGTGACGTCGGGAATCCCCGCCACCGCCACGATGTCGCCGGCGAAGGCGCGCTCGGCCGGCACGCGGTCGAGGGCCTCGGTGACGTACAGCTCGGTGATCCGGGCGGATGCCACCGTCCCGTCGGCTCGGCACCACGCGACCGCCTGCCCGGCGCGGATCTCCCCCTGGTGGACCCGGCAGATCGCGAGTCGGCCGACGTAGCTCGACGCGGCGAGGTTGGTCACCAGCGCCTGGAGCGGCGCGCCCTCGGTGTAGGTGGGCGCCGGGATGTGCTCCCGGAGGACGTCGAACAGCGGCTCCAGATCGGTCCCCGGCTCGTCGGCGCTCAGCGACGCCTGCCCCGCCCGGGCGTTGGTGTACACGATCGGGAAGTCGATCTGCGACTCGTCGGCGTCGAGGTCGAGGAACAGCTCGTAGACCTCGTCGAGCACCTCGGCCACCCGCGCGTCAGGGCGGTCGATCTTGTTGACCACCAGCACCACGGGGAGGCGGGCGGCGAGGGCCTTGCGCAGCACGAAGCGGGTCTGCGGGAGCGGCCCCTCGGAGGCGTCGACCAGCAGCAGGACGCCGTCGACCATGTACAGGCCGCGCTCCACCTCGCCGCCGAAGTCGGCGTGGCCCGGCGTGTCGATGATGTTGATCGTGGTGCCGCCGTGCCGGACCGCCGTGTTCTTGGCGAGGATCGTGATGCCCTTCTCGCGCTCCAGGTCGCCCGAGTCCATGACCCGCTCGGCCACGCTCTGGTTGGCGCGGAAGGCGCCCGACTGCCACAGCATCGCGTCGACCAGGGTCGTCTTCCCGTGGTCGACGTGGGCCACGATCGCCACGTTCCTGAGGTCGTCCCGGCTCGGCACCTCCGGGACCATAGGGAAACCGCCTATCCGGCTTCCCGTCGCTCCTGGCTGACGGCGACGAGCCGGCCCCCGACCTCGTCGACCCGGCCGGTGGCGACCGCGGTGCCGAGCGCCGCGGTCAGCTCGCGGTCGCCGACCGCCTCGGACCCCACGCCGAGCCGCCGCGCCACCGCCGCCGGCAGCGCGCCCGGCGTCAGTCCGCCGGGGTGCGCCTCGAGCACCGCGGCGATCGCCTGGGACAGGGCGCCGCCGTCCGTGACCGGCGCGTCCGCGACCGCCCGCAGGCGGCGCTCCGTCCCCTCACCTCGCTCCTGATCCATCGGGACCCTCCGTCGGACGTGGGCGGCGATCCTACCCCGCCACCCGGACAGAACACATGTTCGCCGTCCGCCGGCGGGCTCCTTCGCCGGATGGGACGCGAACACGCCGGCGCCTTCTGCGGAAGCTCTGCTCGTTCTCTTCAGGGTTGCACAGGTCGTCCCCCTACCGTCGTTGCGCCGGACCACGACGAAGGGATGCCGGGATGACGATCGGACGATGGAAGGTCGCGGCGCTGGCCGCCGGCGCGGTGGCGACCGCGGGGATCGGCGCGGGGGCGGTGGCGGCGACGAGCGGGTCGCCCGACGGCGCCTCCGACCTGGCGGCGGCGATCAACGAGCGCGCCGGGACGTCGATCACCGCCGACCAGGTGGAGGGCGCGTTCCAGGACCTGCTGAAGGCCCGCCTGGACGAGGCGGTGACGGCCGGCAGGATCACGCAGGAGCAGGCCGCCCGGATGCTGCAGCGCGCCGAGGACGCCCCCGGGCTGCCCGGGCTCGGCGGTCCCGGCCTCGGTCCCGGCCACGGCCGCGAGCCCGGCCTGCGCGGCGGCGAGGTGATGGAGAGGGTCGCGGCGAAGCTGAAGCTCACCGACGAGGGGCTGCGCGACCGCCTGCGGTCGGGCAGGACCCTGGCGCAGGTGGCGAAGGCGCAGGGCGTCCCGCGCGCCGAGCTGATCGCGACGCTGACCGCGGCGCTGAAGGCGGAGGGCGTGCCCGCGGCGCGGGTCGCCGAGCTGGCGGACCACATCGCCGACGACGCGCACCACCGCCGGGGGCCGCGCGGGGGCTGGGGGCTCCGCCCGTAGGTCCCGCCGCCGCCGCGCGGCCGCGACCCGGGGCGGGTCAGGGCAGCAGTCCCTGCAGGGCGTCGACGACGTCCCCCGCGTCGAGGCCGCGCACGCGCCCGGCGACGTCGGAGACGGCGCCGCCGCCCCGGATCAGCTCCTCGATGGGCACGCGGCGGACGATGCCGCGCAGGACGTCGGCGACGACGGAGTTGAGGGAGCCGCGGTCCTCGGCGTCGTCGATCGCACGGACCGTGCCGGCGCGGATCGACTCCTCGATCTGCGCGGGGGTCCAGGGGATCTCCTCGGCGCCCACGTCGTCGGGGGCGAACGACAGCACCAGGCCCTCACGGGTGACGCCGAGGTCGCAGGCCGCCCCCGCGAGGCCGTCGAGGACCACGCCCTGAAGGGTCGCG
>DASSBX010000179.1:0-10514 GCA_035698305.1 Miltoncostaeaceae bacterium
CGACTGGGACGGCGGCACCCGCATCGGCGCGAGCATCAAGCGGCTCTGCGACGAGTGGGGGCGCACGCGGGTGGTACGCGGGTCGGTGTGCGTGATCCTGTCCGACGGCCTCGACGTGGGCGACCCCGCGCTGCTGGGCGAGCAGATGGCGCGCCTGTCGCGCCTGGCGCACCACGTGATCTGGCTGAACCCGCTGAAGGGCGGCGAGGGCTACCAGCCGCTCGCGCGCGGGATGGCCGCCGCCCTGCCCCACGTGGATGTGTTCCGCCCCGGCCACAACCTCCAGAGCCTGGAGGAGGTGGCCGACGTGATCGCCCGCCTGTAGCGGGCGCCACCTCAGCCGCCGGGGGGCTGGCCGTCTCGGCAGCCGGCGGGGACGGCGACTCCGGCGAACAGCCGGCGCGTCCAGGGGATCAGGTCCGGACCTGCCGCGTCCATGATGTCGAGGTGCCCCTTCGGGTAGCTGCGGCAGTCGATCCGCTCGCCGGCGGCGCCGCGGACGGCGACGTCCCGGGCCTGGACGGCGGGCTCCACCAGCGGGTCGCGCGCGCCCTGGGCGAGCAGGATCGGCACGCCGATGGCGCCGGCCGGCGTGTTCTCGGCCACTCGCCGCCTCCAGACGGGATCGGTGGCGATGTCCACGGTCAGGATCGTCCGCGGCAGCCGCAGCGCGTGGGCGGCGACCCCGAACAGGCTCGGGGCCAGGCAGCGCCGCGCGATCGCCCGGATCGGCGCGCGGGCGCGCCGGGCCACGGTGGCGTCGAAGTCGAGGTCCGGGTACGCCGTCGTCCACGAGCCGACCGCCAGCGCCGTGAGCAGCCTCCCGGGCGTCGTCGCGAGCGCGGCGCCCATCAGCGGCCCCAGGTCGGTCGCCGGCGCGGCGGCGCCGACGCCCACCGGCGTGAGCTCGGGCGCGTAGCCCTCCGCGGCCACCTGCCCCGTCCACAGCGCGGCGTGGCCGCCCTGCGACTCGCCCCACACCGCGTGGCGGGAGTCGAGCTCCATGCCGGTGTCGAGCGCGCGGGCGGCGCGGACGGCGTCGACCACCGACCGGCCGGTCACCTCGCCGGCCAGGTAGGGGTGCGCCCCGGGGCCGCCGAGGCCGACGTCGTCGGGCGCCACCACCACCCAGCCCTGGTCGAGGATGCGGTCCATCGGCTTCGCCAGGGCCACCGACGGGTCGGGCAGCAGGGAGGGGGCGCAGCCGCGCGCCACGCCGGCGGTGCCGTGCCCCCACGCCAGCACGGGCCGCGGCCCGGACGCCTCCCGGGCCGCGGCGCCCGCCACGACCAGGCCGCTCGCCGCCACCGGCCGCCCGTCCATCGGGTGGTGGAGTAGAGGATGCGCTACGCCGTCGCGCCCTCCGGGATGCCGGCCGCGAACGGCTCGTCGCGCAGCAGCGTGCCGGGCGCCGCGTCGTCGGCACGTGCCGGGGGATCGTAGAACGGCCCGGGCTGGGGGGCACGGGTGACGTACAGCCCGATCCTGATCGCGACCCCCACCACCACGACCAGGGCCGCGAGGCCGACCAGGATCTTCTTCACCACGGCGGCGACCCTACCCCGCCCCGGCCTCCCGGCGGGCGACGAGCCGCTCGTGGTCGGCCGGCGTGTCGACGTCGTCCGGAGGGTCGCCGCCCACCTCCACCAGCGCGAGCGCGCCGGGGTCGCGCGCCGCCAGCACCCGCCCGCCACCCTCCCCGCGCAGGTCCATCGCCGCCGGCCAGAGCGCGCGCTCGAGCAGCACCGGGTGGCCGGGGCGCCCGCGGTACGCGGCACGCAGCATCGGCGGGCCGCCCGGCCGGCGGGCGGCGACGACCGCCCGGATCGCGTCGGGTCGTACCTCCGGCTGGTCGCCCAGCAGCACCAACGCGGCGGCGGCGTCGGCGGGCATCGCCGCCAGGCCGGCCGCGAGCGACGTGGCCTGGCCGTCCGCGTGGCGGTCGTTGACGACGGTGCGCGCGCCGGGCGGCAGCGTCAGCGCGGCCGCCACCTCGCCCGCGGCGTGGCCCAGCACCACCACCAGCTCGCCCAGGCCGCCGGCGGCGGCGGCGTCGACGGCGTGCTGGAGCATGGGGCGCCCGCCGACGGGCAGCAGCTGCTTCGGGCGGCCCATGCGCACGCCCGCGCCGGCGGCGAGGACCAGGGCGACGACGCTCACCGCGCGAGGATACGCTCGGGGTGATGAGCGCCCGCCTGACGGCCGGGGTCGCCTCGGCCCTCTGGGCCGGCGCCGCGGCCCTCGCCCTGCACGATCGCCGCCGTGCCATGCGGCCCGACCACGAGCCGCCCCTGCGCGGCGGCCCGCGCGTGAGCGTGGTGGTGCCGGCCCGCGACGAGGAGCGCGGCATCGGCGCGGCCGTCCGCAGCCTCCGCGCCCTCGAGTGGGACGACCTGGAGGTGATCGTGGTCGACGACCAGTCGGCCGACGGCACCCTGGCGGCCGCCCGGGCCGCCGCCGGGGACGACCCGCGGGTGACCGTGGTCGCCGGCGCCCCCCTGCCGGACGGCTGGGTGGGCAAGAGCTGGGCCTGCTGGCAGGGGGTGCAGCGGGCCACGGGCGACTGGCTGCTGTTCACCGACGCGGACGTCGTCCACGCGCCCGACTCGCTGGGCCGCACGATGGCGCTGGCCCGGCGCCTCGGCCGCGGCGGGCTCACCATGTTCCCCACCGTCGTCTGCGGGGGGGTCGCCGAGCGCGTGGTGACGCCGGCGGCGCTGGTCGCGATCGGGACGTTCGTGGCGCCCGGGCCGCTGGCGCGCAAGGACGACAGCCGGGTGGCGATCGCCGCGGGCGGCTACATCCTGGTGAAGCGGCGCCTCTACGACGCGGTCGGCGGCCACCTGGGCATCCGCACCCGCATGGTCGACGACGTGTGCCTGGCCGCCGCGGTCAAGCGCTTCGGCGCCCAGCTGGTGCCGGTCCCGGCCGGCGGCCTGGCCCAGCTCCGGATGTACCACGGCGGGCGCGAGGTCTGGGAGGGGTGGAGCAAGAACGCGTCGTTCGCGGCCGTCGGGCCGCCGGTGAAGGGCCTGGTGAGCGCGGGCGTGATCGCCGCCGTGGCGCTCGCGCCCGCCGCTGCCACGGCCGCCGGCCTGCGGGCCCGCGACGGCCGCCTCGCCGCGATCGGCCTGGCCGGCGTCGCGTCGATGACCGCGCTGCAGCGGCTGTCGTCGGCGGCGGTGCCGACCCCCGCCCGCTACGCCCCCACCCTGCCGCTCGGGATGCTGGTGCTGGCCGGGGCCACCGCCCGCGGCGCGCTCGAGCGCCTCATCGGGTTGGGCCCGAGGTGGCGCGGGCGGCGCTACCCGCTGGCGCGCTGAGCGCGGCGCGGGACGCGGCCGAGCAGCAGGTCGCGGGCCGCGTTGAGCGCCACCGTGAGGCCCTCGGCCTGGCCCCGGATGGAGGGGTGCAGGCCGGCGACGCGGTCGGGGTGGCAGCGGGTGACCTGGTCGCGGTAGGCGCGCTCCACGTCGGCGGCGCGGGCGCCGGCGGCGACGCCCAGCAGGTCGGCGGCCTCGGCGGGCGTGCGCGGCACGGCGACCGGGTCGGCGGGCACGGCGCCCACGGACTGCGGCCGCGGCCGGCGCGCGGCCTGCGCCGCCAGGATCGCGCGCTCCTCGGCGAGGGCCGCCCGCTCCTCGACGAGCCGCTCGCGCTCCTCGGCCACCTCCTGCGCCAGGCGCACCAGACGGCGGTCGCGCGCCGAGGGGTCCTCGCGCAGGGCGCCGAGCATGGCCTGCGGGTCGAGCGACGGCGGCTCGTCGGCCGGGACGTCCCACCCGGGCCCGGACTCGCCGCGGCGCACGGCGCCGATGATCTCGTCGAGCGTGAGGTGCGCGCGGTTGCCGGCGGGCGGCCCCTCGGACGGCGCGAGCCGGACGACGCGCACGGCGTCCCAGCCGGGGTCGACGAGGAACGCCGCCGACGAGCGGCCCCCGATGAGCATCCGCCGCTCGGGGCGGGCGCGATGGCCGAGCACGGCGAAGCGGGCGGTGTCGGCGGGACCGCCGGCGAGGGCGGTGAGCTCTGCGTCGAGGTCGGCGAGCCGGCGGGCCACCTCGCGGGCGTCGGGGCCGGCGGCGGGGACGGCGCGGGCCGAGTCGAGGGCGGAGCGCAGCCCGTCGGCGCCGGCGGCCTGGCCGACCGCGAGCACGCCCCACCAGCGCGCCCACGGATCGGCGGCGTCGGCCCGGGTGAGCGCCTGCGCGGCGGGGGCCGGGTGGTCCAGGGCGAGCAGGGCGGCGGCGAGGCCGGTGGCGGCCCGGCCGTCGTCGCCCAGGGCGGACGACGCGGACAGGAGTGCCACCTGGCGCCAGCGGGCATCGGCGTTGCGCGCGGGCGTCGGCCCGGCGGCCACGATGAAGGGATCGGTCACATGGAAGACCGTAGCGGACGTCCGCAACCCGGCCCCGTCTATCCTCGGTCGCGATGAACCGGCTCGCGGGCGAGTCCAGCCTGTATCTGCGCCAGCACGCCGAGAACCCGGTGGACTGGTATCCGTGGGGCGACGAGGCCCTGGCCCGCGCCCGCGACGAGGACCGGCCGCTGCTGCTGTCGATCGGCTACTCGTCGTGCCACTGGTGCCACGTGATGGCCCACGAGTCGTTCGAGGACCCGGAGACGGCCGCCGTCATGAACGACCTGTTCGTGAACGTGAAGGTCGACCGGGAGGAGCGTCCCGACGTTGACGCCCTCTACATGCAGGCGACGCTGTCGCTGTCGGGGGCGGGCGGCTGGCCGATGACCGTGTTCCTCACCCCGGACGGGCGCCCGTTCTACGCGGGGACCTACTTCCCGAGGACCGCCCGGGGCGGCCTGCCCGGGTTCGCCGACCTGTGCCGCGCCCTGGCGGCGGCCTACCGCGACCGGCGCGACGACGTGGAGGCCCAGGCGGCGGAGGTGACGCGGCGGCTGGCGAGCCTGTCGCAACGGCCGGCCTCGGAGGGGGCGCTCACCGCCCAGGTCCTGGACGACGCCACGGTGGGGCTGGCGCGGATGTTCGACGCCGAGCAGGGCGGGTTCGGCGGGGCCCCCAAGTTCCCGCCGTCGCTGGCGCTCGAGTTCCTGCTGCGGAGGCTGTGGCGGCGTCCCGACGCCCCCCACGCACGGGAGATGGTGGAGCTGACGCTGGGGCGGATGGCGGCCGGCGGGATCTACGACCAGGTGGGCGGCGGCTTCCACCGCTACAGCGTCGACGGCCGCTGGCTCGTGCCCCATTTCGAGAAGATGCTGTACGACAACGCGCTGCTGGCGCGGGCGTACGCGCTGGCGTTCCGGATCACCGGATCGCCGGCCCACAGCAGGATCGCTCAGGAGACCCTCGACTACCTGCTGCGCGAGATGCGCCTGCCGCGCGGCGGCTTCGGGTCGGCCCAGGACGCCGACTCGCCGGGCGGCGAGGGCGCGTTCTTCGTGTGGACGCCCCAGGAGCTGGGGGAGCTGCTGACGCCCCAGCAGGCGAAGGCGGTGACGCTGCGGTACGGGGTCACGGCGGAGGGCAACTTCGAGGGCCGGTCGATCCTCCACGTCGCCGCGCCGCTCGACCAGGTGTCGCAGGCGGTGGGCGAGGACGCCGGGCCGCTGCTGGTGCAGGCCCGCGAGGCGCTGTACGGGGCGCGGCAGGCCCGCCCGGCCCCGGCGCGCGACGACAAGCTGGTGGCCGCGTGGAACGGCCTGGCGATCGCGGCGCTCGCGGACGCGGGGGTGATCCTGGGGCGGGGCGACTACGTGGACGCGGCGGTCGCGACCGCGGCGACGGTGCTGGACGAGCTGGTGGTGGACGGACGGCTGCGGCGGGTGCCCCCGGGCCCGGGCGGGTCGGTCCACCTGGGGCAGCTCGACGACCACGCCGACGTGGTCCACGGGCTGCTGCGCCTGTACGAGGCGACGTTCCAGCCGCGGTGGCTGGCTGCGGCGCGCGACCTCGCCGGCCGGATGGTCGAGCTGTTCGCCGACCCCGACGGCGACGGCTTCTTCTTCTCCGCGGGGGACGGCGAGCAGCTGGTGGCCCGCACCCGCGAGGTCGAGGACCACCCGACGCCGGCGGGGAACTCCCAGGCCGCGCACGTGCTGATCCGCCTCGCCGACCTGACGGGCGACGCGGAGCTGGAGGGCCGGGCGGGGCGGGCGCTGTCGCTGGTGCACGCCGACATGGCGCGCTTCCCCCAGGCGTTCGGCACGGCCCTCGTCGCGCTCGACAACCTGCTGGCCGACCGGCACGAGATCGCGATCGTCGGCCCCCCGGACGACCCGGCCACCGCCGCCCTGATCCGCGCGGCCCGGGAGGCGGCGGGCCCCCACGACGTGATCGCCGCGGGCGACCCGGCCGACGCCGACGCCGTCGCCGCGGCCCCGCTCCTCGAGGGCCGCCCCCTGGTCGACGGCGTCCCCGCCGCCTACGTCTGCAAGCGGTTCGCGTGCCAGGCCCCCGTCACCGATCCCGAGGCCCTCAGGGCGCTGTTGCAGGGGGATCCGCCGGCCTGACGCAGCCCCTGCGCCGGACGACGGTCCTGGCCGCGCCGACGTGGTCCCCTCCCGGCGCGGTGACGCGCAGCAGCACGCGGTAGCGGCCGCACGGCGGGGGCGTCGAGGGCTTCAGCAGGCCGTCCACGCGCCGGCCGCGGCGGGTGCGCCCCGTCCCGTCGAAGACGGCGGCGCCGTCGGGGCGGACCACCGTCAGGTGCCAGACCAGGCGGGGGCCGATCGCGCCGCGGGCGCGGAACACGATGCGCAGGCAGCTCGTGGCGCCGCAGGGGACGGCCGACGCAGCGAACGGCTCGATCCGCGGGATGGCCGCGCCCGCCACGACGACCGGCCCGTCCGCGGCGGCGGCGGCGGACGGCAGTGACCCCGCGGCGGCGAGGAGGACGGCGAGTGGGACGATGCGGCGCACGCCCCGATGGTGCGCCCCCCGGCCCGCCGGGGGCACCCCCCGCCGGGACGGTCCGTCCGGACGGCCCTCCGGGGCCCTAGGAGCCTGTCGGGAAACAAAGGTCGTGCGGCCCGCCGAGCGAAAACCAAGCGATTCGGTGGCTCGCGGCCCATGCCGATGCCGGTTGCACCGGCATTGACGCGAACGCCGAAGCGCGCCGGTTTGCAGCCGGCGGACGCGCGGCCGACTTTCACGACAGGCTCCTAGAACTCCGGCAGGTGCCGGGCGTCGTCCTCGTGCGACTCCAGGACGATCGGGCCGCGCTCGCCGGTGCGGACGCGGATCGCCTCCTCGATGTCGAAGATGAAGATCTTCCCGTCCCCCGGCTGCCCGGTGTGTGCGAGCTCCAGGATCACGTCGAGGGTGCGCTCCAGGTCGACGTCGTCCACCGCGATCTCCAGCTTCAGCTTCGGCCGCAGGAAGATCGTGGACCGGGCGCCGCGGTAGCTCTCCGTGAACCCCTTCTGGCGGCCGGAGCCCTTCGTCTCGGTCACCGTCATGGAGGGGAGGCCCATCGCGGCGAGGCGGTCGTGGATGCCCTCCAGCGCCTCGTGGCGGATGTAGGCCTCGATCTTCTTCACGCTTCGTCCCCCCGGTCCCGTGCGGCGCCGGGATGCGCCGCGGCCCCGAGAATCCTACGGCGGCCGCGCGGTACCCGCACGCCCGGGCGGGCCACGATCGGCGCCCGCTATCCTGGGGCCCGATGGCGGACCTGTCCGAGCTCACGACCATGATCGAGGCCGCGCTCCCCGGGGCGACGGCCCGGCTCGTCGACCAGGGCGGCGGGGACCACCTCGCTGCCGAGGTGGTGGCTCCCCAGTTCGCCGGTCTGACACGCCTGGAGCAGCACAAGCTCGTCTACGCGGCCGTCCAGGGCCGCTTCGACGACGGCAGCATCCACGCGCTGGCCCTCAGAACGCGCGCACCGGAGGCGACATGAGCGACATGCTGACGATGACCGACCAGGAGATCCTCGACCAGATCCAGTCCGAGGTCGCCGGAAACAAGGTCTTCCTCTACTTGAAGGGCACGCCCGACATGCCGCGCTGCGGCTTCTCGAACCAGGTGGTCCAGATCCTCAACCACCTCGGCGTGGAGTACGGCGCCCGCGACATCCTCGTGGACCCGCGGATCCGCCAGGTGCTCTCCGGCTGGTCCGACTGGCCGACGATCCCGCAGCTCTTCGTGGACGGCAAGCTCGTCGGCGGCTGCGACATCGTCACCGAGATGTTCCAGGAGGGCGAGCTCCAGCCCCTCGTCGGCGCCGGGGCGAACACCGCTTCCTAGGTCGAAGGGCCCGGCGCCGGGGGGACGGACGCCGGGATGAACCTGGTCTTCGCGGGCGACGAGCCCCTCGCCGAGTTGCACGCGCACCTCGGTGGGGGGGTCGACGCCGCCACCATGTGGGAGCTGGCCCACGAGCAGGGCATCAAGCTCCCCTACCGCGACTTCTGGACGTTCGCGGCGGCCACCAACGTGGGCTCCGGCACCGACGGGCTCGACGGCCTCGACCGGATCTACCACCTCACCGAGCTGATCCAGAGCAGCCCGGAGGGGGTGTTCCGCGCGGTGCACGGGATGATCTCGGGCGGCTACCGGGCCCAGCGGATCACCACCCACGAGATCCGCTTCAACCCCGCCAAGCGGAACCGCGGCGGCGAGCGCGACCTGGACGCCATCGTGATGGCCGCCGTCCACGGCGTCGACCGGGCGATGCTCGAGTACCCGGTCCGCGCGGGGCTGACGCTGATGATGGACCGCGGCTTCCCGCCCGAGCTGAACGCCGAGATCGTGGAGCGTGCCATCCGCTTCCGCGACCGCGGGGTGGTGGCCATCGACATCGGCGGTCCCCGGCCGGGCGGCAGCGGCCCGCCCTACGCCTACGCCGACCTCGCGCCCCTGGTGGCGCGCGCGCGGGACGCCGGCCTGGGGGTGACGCTCCACGCGGGCGAGGAGGGGGTCAACGCCCACGACCCGGGCCCCTACATCGAGGAGATGCGGCAGGTGCTCGCCCTCGGCGTGGACCGCGTCGGCCACGGGATCATCACCGCGATGGACCCGCGGCTCCAGGAGGCCGCCCTCGAGGCGGGGGTGGTGCTGGAGATCTGCCCCACCTCCAACGTCCGCACCGGGGCGGTGCGCCACGAGGTTCAGATGGCGGAGATCGTGTTCGCCCTCGAGGACGCCGGCATCCCGATCGTGATCGCCACGGACGGCCCGGAGATGATCGGCACCCGGCTGCGGGCGGAGCACGCGATGCTCGTGCGGCTCGGGGCGCTCAGCGCGGAGTCGGCCCGCCGGGCGAACGCCCGGGCGCACGAGGTGACCTTCATCCCCCCGTCGCCGATCGGCGCGGAGGCCGCGCAGTCCCGCGAAGGATCTTGATCGCGGCCTTCGCCGGCGCCGAGCGCTGGCCGTCGCGGTCGGTCGCCACGAACACCAGGCGGTAGCTGCCCACCGGGAGCGGCTTGGAGCCGACCCTGCCGGTGATCACGAACCGGTTGACGCCCGCCCGTCCGTTCCGCCGCACCGCGCCGAGGGTCCGGACGCGGACGCAGCCGCGCCCGCGCTTCACCTTCGCCCGCGCGGACACCGGCGCGCAGCGCGTGCGCTTGCCGGCCCGCACGACCTTGCCGCGCAGGCTGCGCGTGACGGTGATCGTCACCTTCGCCCGCTCGGACAGGCGGAACACGACGAGCGCCCCGCGCGCCGGCCGCCCCTTGCGGGCGTGCGTCCGCGGGCCCCGGCGAGCCATGGGGGCGAACGCCTTCGGGCGCACCCGCAGGCCGGTGAGCCGCGGCCGGCGGACCCCGGCGATGGACGGCGGCGTGACCTCGAACGTGCGGTCCGCGCCGACGCTCGTGCCGTCCGGGCCGGTCGCCAGCAGCCGGTAGTGGTAGGTGGTGAGGGGAACGAGACCGCCGACGGTGACGCCCACGCCGGTGGGGGCCGTGTCGCCCGCAACCGTCACGAGCGGCGTCTCGGTGCCGTACGCCGTGGTGCGTCCGATCTGGACCCGCACGCCGGCGGCCAGGCCGCGGGTGGCGACCGTCCCGCTGATGCGGGCCGTCGCGCCCGACACGGTGACCGCGCCGGTGGTGGCGACGGGCGGCGCGACCTCGTAGGCGCCCACGTCGCACGCTCCGCCCACCGGCCGGGTGGCGCCGCGGGCGTCGGTGGCCGGGCAGGCCAGGAAGGCCGGGACGCGGTCGATGGCGGCGCTTCCGGCGCCCAGCTGCAGGGTCGGCGGCACGCCGCCGTTGGCGGCCAGGGAGCCGAGCCGGGCGTCGCCGGCGGTGCCGGGGCAGTTGGACGCCGCCTGGTTCACGTTGCCGCCGCCGTCGATCACCTGGGTCGCGTCGCTGCAGGCGTTGCCCGCGATCACCGAGGCGGCGAGCGTGGTGCGGACGCCGCTCGCGATCCCGGCGCCGTCGCCCTGGCCCGGGACGCCCGCGGCGCCCCCGGCGCCGGGGTTGCCCGTCGCGCCCGACTCGCCGGCCGTGCCCGCGCCGCCCGAGCCGTTGCCGGCGATCGTCAGGACGCTCCCGGTGGCGGTGCCGCCGGTCACGGCGAGCCCGCC
>DASSBX010000180.1:0-2508 GCA_035698305.1 Miltoncostaeaceae bacterium
AGAACCCCGGTTGCGGGTTCGTCGTCTGGAAGCGCGAGAAGGGCCACGACGTGACCCGCGAGGAGGCCGTCGAGCGCATCGAGGCCGCCCGCGCCGGCGCCGCCGCGCCCAAGGTGCCCGCGCCGGCGGGATGACCGCCGCCGAGGTCGCGGCGCTCCTGGCCGGGCGCGGCCTCTGGACGTACTCCCGCGCGTCGGGCCCGGGCGGCCAGCGGCGCGACCACGCCGAGACGCGCGCCGAGCTCACGATCCGGCGCGACCACCTGGAGGGTCTGCCGGAGCCGGTCGCGGAGCGGCTGGCCCGGCGCCTGCGGCTCGACGTGCGGCCGCTGCGGCTGAGCAGCCAGGCCGACCGCTCGCGGGAGCGCAACCGCGAGGTCGTGCTCGCCCGCCTGGAGCGCCGCGTGGCCGACGCCCTGGCGCCGCCCGCCCCGCCGCGCCGGCCCACCCGGCCCAGCCGCGCGTCGGCCGAGCGGCGCCTGGCCGGCAAGGCGCGCCGCGCGTCGGTGAAGGAGGGACGGCGGCGCCCCGACCCGGACGGGTAGGCTCCGCGCGCCCCGGATCCCCCACCCGCGAGGAACCCATGGACGCCCTGGACGCCATCCGCAAGCGGCGAAGCGTGCGCCAGTTCACCGACCGCCCGGTCAGCGACGAGGACCTGGACGAGCTGCTGCGCCTCGCCCTGCTCGCCCCCACCGGCGGGATGCAGCAGGCCTGGAGCATCCTGGTGGTGCGCGACCCCGAGAAGCGGGCGGCGCTGGCGGAGATGGTGATGCGCGGCGGCGCGGAGTACTTCCGCATCGCCCGGCCGCCCGCCGCGAACACGAGCCCCGACGACCACGCCACATGGGCGCGCGGCTACGCCGAGACGGCCCTCGGCACGTACCCCGACGTCCCGGTGTGGCTCCTGTGCCTCCGCGTCCCGCGCAACTCGTACCCCACCGTCGAGGACCCGCGCTTCGAGCGCGACGCCGACATCACCTCGGTGGCGTTCATGCTGGAGAACCTGATGATCGCCGCCCGCGCGAAGGGCCTCGGGACGGTCCCCACCGTCTTCCAGTTGTTCGTGGAGGACGAGGTGCGCGCGCTGTTCGGCCTGCCCGACGAGGTCGAGATGCCGCTGCTCACGCCGCTCGGCTACCCGCTCCAGTTCCCGGAGGGTCTGCCGCCGGCGCTCGCCGCGATCCGGCGGCCGTGGCGGACGCTGGTGCACGACGACCGCTGGGGCGCGACCCGGGCGTAGGGGCCTCCGCGTCGCCGCCGGTGACCGCGCCGGCGGCGACCAGGCGGGCGAGGGCGTCGACCGCGACCGGCCAGAACTGGGTGCCGGCGCAGCGGCGCACCTCGGCGAGGGCGGCGTCCGCCCCGCGCCCCGCCTGGTAGCTGCGCGAGCTCACGATCACGTCCCACGAGTCGGAGAGCGCGAGGATCCGCGCCTCCTCCGGGATCTCCTCGCCGGCGAGGCGGTCGGGGTAGCCGGTCCCGTCCCAGCGCTCGTGGTGGCTGCGCACCCACGCCGCCTGCTCGGCCGACAGCACGTCGGCCACGATCCGCGCGCCGACGGCCGCGTGGGCGGTCACGGCCTCGCGCTCGGCGTCGGTCAGCGGCCCGGGCTTGAACAGGATCGCGTCGGGCACGGCGATCTTGCCGACGTCGTGCACCAGGCCCGCCTCGCGCAACTGGGCGGCCCGGGTGACGGGCCAGCCGAGCGCCGCCGCGATCCGCACCGCCAGGTCGGCGACGCGCGCCGAGTGGCGATGCGTGTAGGGGTCCTTCGCGTCCACCGCCCACGCCAGCGCGCGCATGGCCCGCAGGCTCGGCGCCTCGGCGCGGTCGCCGCCCCGGTGGGCGAAGACCTCCTCCGCCACCGCGAACGAGTACGCCATCGCCCGGTTGCGGCCCGAAACCTTCGCCCAGTGGAGCGCGACCTCGGCCTGGCGGTGGAGGTCGGCGGTGTCGTCGGGGCCCTCGGCCGTGGCGATGCCGACCGAGGTCGTGAGGTACCCGACCTCGGGGAACGGCGTCTCGGCGATCGCGCGACGCAGGCGGGCGGCGGCGTCGCGTGCGTGGTCCGGGCCGGCGTGCGGGAGCAGCCAGGCGAACTCGTCGCCGCCCGTCCGGCCCAGCGCGTCGCCGGCCCGCACGTGGGCGGACATGAGCTCGCCCACGCCGCGCAGCACGGCGTCGGCGACGCCCGTGCCGTGGCGGTCGTTGACCCGGCGGAAGCCGTCGACGTCGAGCAGCACCAGCGACAGCGGCCCGCCGTAGCGGCGCACCCGCTCGACCTCGCGGGACAGCTCGTCGGCGAAGGCCTGGGGCCCTGCCAGGCCCGTCAGGGGGTCGGCACCGGTCCTGGCGGCGACCATGCGCCGGGCGCGGTCGCCGATCACGGCGCCGGCGGCGAGGTCGGCCATCGACTCCAGCACCTCGTACAGGCCGGCGGGCAGGGCCCGCCCCCGCGCGGGGGCGACGACCACGCAGCCCCACCGGGCGCCGTCGACCTCGACGG
>DASSBX010000181.1:0-3754 GCA_035698305.1 Miltoncostaeaceae bacterium
GCGCGCACCACCGGCCTCGGCCACGCCTCGGGCTTCCCCAGCATCGTGAACAGCGCCGGCCGGCCGAACAGCTCGAAGGTCATCATGGCCGAGACCGGGTTGCCCGGCAGTCCCAGGTGCGGCACCGCCCCCCGAGGGCCCCGGAACGTGCCGAAGGCGAGCGGTTTGCCGGGCTTCATGCGCACCGTCCAGAAGCCGACCTCCCCCTCGTTCGCCAGCACCGTCTTAACCACGTCGAAGTCGCCCCGCGACACCCCCGCGGAGGTCACCAGCAGGTCGGCCTCCGCCAGCCCCTCGCGGATCCTCGCCGTCAGCGCCTCCACCGTGTCCAGCGCGACATCGAGCACCCGAGGTACGCCGCCGAAGGCCGTCACCTGCGCCGCCAGCCCGAAGGCGTTCGAGTCGTAGATCTTCCCCGGCGTCAGCGGCTCACCCGGCCGCAACAGCTCGTCCCCGGTCGACAGGATCGCCACCACCGGCCGCCGCACCACCGTCACCCAGTCCAGACCCAGCGAGGCGAGCACCCCCACCTGCGCCGCCTGCACCACGGTGCCTCGAGGCAGCACCACTTCCCCGGCCCGCACGTCCTCGCCCGCCACCCGCACGTTCGCGCCCGGCCGCGCCTCCACGTCGATGCGGACCCGTTCCCGCCCGCGCAGGGCATCGAGGTCGGCGCCGGGACGCGTCCCGTACCCGCCCGCGCCGGCCGCGTCCTGCTCGTCGGTCTCCTCGAACGGCACGATCGCGTCGGCACCCGCCGGCAGGGGGGCGCCCGTCATGATGCGCACCGCCTCGCCCGGCCCCACGGAGCCCTCGAACACCGTCCCCGCCGCCAGGTACCCCGTCACCCGCAGCGTCAGCGGCGCCTCGTGGCGCGCCCCTCGCGTGTCCTCCGCGCGCACCGCGTAGCCGTCCATCGCCGTGTTCGCCAGTGGAGGGATGTCGAAGCCCGCCCGCACATCCTCCGCCAACACCTGCCCCGCCGCCTCCAGCAGCGGCGTCGCCACCGCCTCCAGCGGCGCGAAGTGCGCCAGGATGCGCGCCCGCGCCTCCTCCACCGAGATCATGTCGCCCGGCAGGATGCTGCGCGGCTCGGCCGTCGTTGTGCCGTACGCCTGCTCGTCCTCATGCTCGCGTGTCACAGCCCCGCCCCTCCTCGACCGTCATGCACCGCAGTGCCACACGAGTGTACCGCCGATCCCTGGACTCCCCTCCCCTTCCAACTCCCCTCTCGACGTAATGTGGAGAGGGGCCGGGGGTGAGGTCCGCTTCCCCTTCCCCCTTTCGACTCCCCTCTCCATGCTTGGATGGAGAGGGGCCGGGGGTGAGGTTCCGGAGGTCACATGCACATGCTCGTCGCCTACGACGGCACCGAGGGCGCTGAGGCAGCCCTGGACGCCGCCGCCCGCTTCGCCGCCGCCCCCGGGGCTCGGCTCACCGTCCTGCGCGTCCTCAACCCCCGCACCGACGCGCATCAGGTCGTCGCGGATACCACGCAGGAAGCGCTTGCCCAGGTCGAGGCGGCCGCCCGCAGCAGGATCGATGACCGCCTGGCCGCGCTGGACCGTGCCGCCGAAGTGCGCGAGGAGATCCAGAGGCGGGGCGAGGATAGCGCCGCGTGCATCGCGCGCGTCGCCCGCGAGGAGGCTGTGGACGTGGTCGCGATCGGCAGCCGCCGCGCCGGCGGGCTGTTTGGTGCGCTCCTGGGCAGTGTGACCAGCGCTGTCATCAGCCACAGCCCCTGCCCGGTGCTCGTGGTGCGGCCGGACCAGCCCGCTCAGCCGCCGCCGGCCTGATTGGGCCCGCCGGATGCCTCGCCGGGCGCCAGCCCACCCTCGGCCGGGTGCTTGAAGACCCGCACCGACGTCCTCAGCACGTGCAACACGTCGGTGTGCTGGCGCAGCAGGAAGTAGGCCGCGAGCACCAGGTAGACCACGGCGATGCCCAGACGCACCTCCTGGCTCGGGATCAGGAACTGGACAAAGAACAGCCCGAACAGCAGCAGCGCCTCGCGACCGGAGAGCGTCAGGCTCATCAGTACCGCGACGGCGAAGACCGACTGCGCCGCCGTCAGGAACATCTCCTCCTGCTGCCGGGGGTCCAGAGGCAGCGGGTCAAGCGTGACCCCGGACAACGAGTAGGCAAGCGGCAGCCCGCCGATCAACAGCGTCCACTGGTTCACCTTCGACGAGATCAGCGCCCCCATCGCCACCGCCGCGCGGCCCCGCCACGCGAGGATGCCGGCGACCACGAACTCCGGCGCCTCGGAAGCCACCGGGGCCAGCCACTGCACCAGCAAGAACTCGTCGATGCCCAGCTGCGTGCCCGACTGCACCAACCCTTCCGCGAACGGTTCCGCCGAGGCGACGATGGCAGCCGCCGACCACACAAAGAGCGCAGCCACGGAGACCCGCCGCTGCAGTGCGGGCAACTGCCCCAGCGACCTCGCCGGCCCGATCAACTCCGGCTCTTCGGACGCCGAGCGCGCCAAAACCGAGACATAAGCGATGAAGATGACCGCCAGCACCACCGTGTCGTAGAGGGCGATCCCGCCGGTCAGCGGAAGGACAAAGGAGTACACCGTGGCCGCGCCCAGCGCCACGATCTCGAGCGAGTAGGTCCTCGGCAGCCGCAGCAAGCGGCGCCCGGTCCGCATCCAGAGCAGGAGCACAATCATCGGCCATGCGGCGCCGATGAGCAGGCGGTTGCCGCCCGTCATGTTCGCCACGGCATACTGTGCGGCCTGCGGGTCGGTGGGCGCGTTCCACGCGAACGTCATGCTCACCGCGTACTCGGGCAGTACCGCCACCAGTGCGATGAAGGCGACCGCCAGCCCCTGCGAGATGTCGACTTCCGAGGCCTCGGCGGCCCAGCTCAACAGGAACGCGGCCGAAATGATCGACAGCCCGTACAGGGCCGTCTCGGCAATCGTGCCCAGGTCGACCCCGGTCAGGCGGAGGATGATCCCCGGTGTCGCCCCCAGCAGCGCGAGCAAGATGCTGGACCGCGTGATGTTCGTCGGCTTCTCCCCTGCGGCAACCCACGCATGGTGCGCCCGTCACGCCGTGTGTGCATCCGCCCGAGGACTCCCGTCCCGCCTTCCCCTTCCGACTCCCCTCTCCATGCTCGGATGGAGAGGGGCCGGGGGTGAGGTCCCCCTCCAACGCCGCCCCACCCTCTAGACTCGCGCGATGCACCCGCGCTCGGTCGCCCTCTGGCTCAACCTCGCGGTCAAGGCCGCCCTCGTCGCCCTGCTGCTCGTCGGCGCCTTCTCCGGTCTCCAGCAGTTCGAGGGCAAGGCGTTCGGCGGTCGCCTCCTCACCTACCCCATCGCCGCGCTCGTCGTCCCCGCCGGCTGGGCCCTCGCCGGTCGCCGGCCGCCGTACCCCTACGCCGCCGACATCCTGCTCACGCTGCCCTTCCTCATCGACGTCGCCGGCAACGCCCTCGACCTCTACGACACCGTCGATTGGTGGGACGACGCCAACCACTTCGTCAACTGGACGCTGCTAGCCGCCGGCTTCGGTGCCCTCGTCGCCCGCGCCGCCCTCCCGAGGTGGTCCGTCGCCCTGCTCGTCGTCGGCTTCGGCGCCGCCAGCGCCATCGTGTGGGAACTGGCCGAATACGTCGCCTTCATCCGCAACTCACCCGAACTCCAGACCGCCTACACCGACACCCTCGGCGATCTCGCCTTCGGCCTAGCCGGCTCCGTGCTCGCGGCGGTGCTGGTCATAACGCTCCCCTTCCGCCTCCG
>DASSBX010000182.1:0-3354 GCA_035698305.1 Miltoncostaeaceae bacterium
CCTGCGCTGCGCCCGCGCCGCCGAGCGCGCCCAGCTGGCCGACGCCCTCGCCGACCAGGTCGCCGGCGTCAGGGCCACCCGCAGCGCGCACCGCTAACCGGCTCCCGACCCCCCATCTGCACGACATAACCGCTCCCCAGCGCGACGCCACGTGAAATTCCCGCCAGGCCGATGCGAGCGCAGCGAGCCGGGAGCCCCGCACAAGAGGGCTCCCTGCCTGGCGGGATCAGTCGCAACCGGCGCTCTCGAAAACCCGGATCACGGGACGCCGCGCCCCGGGACGCTCGCGCTTCAGACCGCTCGCGCTTCAGAACGCCTGCGCTTCGGCGTCTTCTCAGGACGGTGCGGACCAATCCCGGCGGTCAGGAGGACCTCTTTATCGGGGCCTCCGGCTCGCTTCGCTCGCATTGGACCGCCGGGAATTCCACGTTCTGCACTCCCGGTTCCGTGGCGTCGCGCAGGGCAACCTGCGCGACATCACCCATCCATCTCCATGCCACGCGAATTCCCGCCAGGCCAATGCGAGCGCCAGCGAGCCGGGAGCCCCGCTCAAGAGGGCTCCCTGCCTGGCGGGATTGGTCGCAACCGGCGCTCTCGAGAACCCGGATCGCAGAACGCCCGAACGCCGGAACGCCCGCTTCAGAACGCCCCGCGCTTCGGGCCTCCCTGGACGGTATTGCGACGAATCCCGGCGGTCAGGAGGCCCTCTTTATCGGGGCCTCCGGCTCGCTTCGCTCGCATTGGACCGCCGGGAATTTCACGTTCCGTGGTCGGCCGGTTCCGTGGTGTGGTGCAGAGGGGTCCCTTCTGGTGGGATCCGTCGGGATGGCCCCATTCTTGGTCCACACATAGCCTGGGCTAACCCGCTCTTCACGAAGGCGCGGTACAACCTGTCACCGTGAGCGACGCCCTCCCGCCCCTCGAGCCCCGGCCCCGGTCGGAGGGGCTCCCGCCGCTGGCATCGCGCCCCGACGCGCCCCGGGGGCTGCCGCGCCTGGAGCCGTCGGCCCCGCCCCCGACCCGCGGCCTGCCCCCGATCGGTCCTGGGAGGCCGGACGACGCGCCGCCATCGCCGCCGCCGGCGCCGCCGCGGCGCCGCCCCGGCGGTCGCACGCTGGGAATGGCGGCCGCCGTCGTGGCCGCGGTGATCGGCGCCGGCGTGGCCGGCGGCCTCACCGTGAAGGCGCTCGACGACGGCTCCGCGGCCCCGCCCGCGGCGGGGGAGCCCGCCGGGCCGGCCACGACCCGCACGTCGCTGGTGGTGCCGGCCGACGACGACCTCGCCAATGCCGTCGCGCGCGTGGCGCCGACGGTGGTCCAGGTGCGGACCGACTCCGGCAGCCAGGGCAGCGGCGTCATCGTGGAGCCCTCCGGCCTGGTCGTGACCAACGACCACGTCATCCAGGGCGCCGACCGGGTGACGCTGCTCACCCAGGACGAGCGCCGCGTGGCGGCGACGGTGGTCACCACCGACGCGCGGCAGGACCTCGCGATCCTGCGGCCCGACGGCCCCGTCGGTCGCGGCGCCGAGCTCTCCGGCGAGGGCGCCTCCCTCGACCAGGGCGATCAGGTCTTCGCGATCGGCAGCCCGTTCGGCCTCCAGGACACCGTGACCGCCGGGATCGTCAGCAACACCGGCCGGGTGAACTCCCGCAACGGCGTCCCCATGATCCAGATCGACGCCCCCATCAACCCCGGCAACTCGGGCGGCGGCCTCTTCGACATGGACAGCCGCCTCATCGGGATCCCCACCTCGATCCTGGGCCCCATCTCCGGCAACGTCGGCATCGGCTTCGCCGTCCCCGTCTCGCGCGTCCGGGCGCTGCTGGACACCGCCACCGCCCCCTGACGCACCCACCGAAGGAGACCCGCACCGCGATGGACCACGACGACGACCGCACCCTCCACGAGCCCACGCTCGTGCCGCCCACCGGCTCGACGCCGCGCGAGCGGATGGAGGCCGTGCTCTACGAGCTGCGCCGCGTGGTGGTGGGGCAGGACCGCCTGCTCGACCGCGTGCTGGTGGCGCTCCTCTCCCGCGGCCACGTCCTGCTGGAGGGCGTCCCCGGCCTGGCGAAGACCCTGACGCTCGAGACCGTGGCCCGCGTGTGCGGAGGCCACTTCAGCCGCATCCAGTTCACGCCGGACCTCGTCCCGTCCGACGTCGTCGGCGGCCAGGTGCTCGACCGCCAGGGCGAGTTCTCCACCCGCCTCGGCCCGGTGTTCGCCAACTTCGTGCTCGCCGACGAGATCAACCGCGCGCCCGCCAAGGTGCAGTCGGCGCTGCTCGAGGTCATGGCCGAGGGCCACGCGACCATCGCCGGCCGGTCCCACCCGACGCCGCGGCCGTTCTTCGTGCTCGCCACCCAGAACCCGATCGAGAGCGAGGGCGTGTACCCGCTGCCGGAGGCGCAGGTCGACCGCTTCGCGATGAAGCTCGTGGTCGGGTACCCGAGCATGGCCGACGAGGAGGAGATCGTGCGGCGCATGGCCTCCGACCCGCCCCAGCCGCGGCAGTTGCTCGACCCGGACCAGATCATCGAGCTGCAGGAGGCGGCCGACACCGTCTTCGTCGACCACCGCGTCCGCGCGTACGCCGTGCGCCTGGTCAACGCCACCCGCAACCCGGCGGGGGAGGGCCTGGGGCACCTGGAGCCCTACCTCGACCTGGGCGGCTCGCCGCGCGCGTCGCTGGGCCTCATCCGCGGCGGTCGCGCCCTCGCGATCATCCGCGGGCGCAACTCCGTGATGCCGGAGGACGTCCACAGCCTCTTCCACGACGTGCTCCGCCACCGCGTGGTGCTGTCGTACGAGGCGCTCGCCGCCGACGTCCGCCCCGACCAGGTGCTGGACGCGATCATCGACGCGATCCCGCAGCCCGACGTCGAGCTGGGCAGTGGCCGCGCCCACGGCTGACCGCACGCCGGAGGCCCTCCTCCGGCGGGTCGAGCTCCGCGTCGCACGGCGCCTCGACGGGCTGCTGCAGGGCGAGCGCCAGGGGCGCCGCCCCGGCCCCGGCGGCGACCCGGCCCTGACGCGGGCGTACGAGGACGGCGACGACGTGCGATGGGTCGACTGGCCCCTGTCGGCGCGCCTCGGCGAGCCGATGGTCCGCGTGCCCGAGATCGAGCCGGTGCTGACCGCGTGGGCGCTCGTCGACCTGTCCGCGTCGATGGCGTACGGGACCGCCGGCGAGACCAAGCTCGACCTGGCGCGCGACGTCCTCGCCGGCCTGGGCGTGGTGCTGCGCCGCCGTGGCGACCGCCTGGGCGTGATCGCCAGCCGCAACGGCGAGGTCGACCAGGTGCGCCCGCCGCGCGCCGACCGCCGCGGGCTGATCGCGGCGCTCGCCGC
>DASSBX010000183.1:0-11779 GCA_035698305.1 Miltoncostaeaceae bacterium
GAGGTGGGCGGCGGCGCCGCCGCCCGGGCGCGCACGGCGCTGGCCGACGTGGGGCGCGACGCGGCGGTCGCCTGGCGCGAGCTGGAGCACGACGCGTCGCTGCGCGACCGGGTGCGCGGCGCCGGTCACCTGCCGCCCGCGGAGGCCGACCGCCTCGGCGCGGTCGGGCCCGCGGCCCGGGCGAGCGGCGTGCCCGGCGACGTCCGCACCGCATCCCCGCGTCTCGCCTACCCCGGCTTCCGGGCGGCGGCGCCGTCGGCGCCGGAGGGTGACGTCGCCGCGCGCATGGAGGTGCGGGCCGTGGAGCTCGCCGACAGCCTGGCGATGGTCGACGAGCTGCTCACGGCCCCCGTCACCCCCGCCGGCGCGGCGGCGCGCGCGCCCGGCGCCGCGCGCGGCGTGGGCCGTGTCGAGAGCCCGCGAGGCCGCACGGTCTGCGCCGTGGAGCTGGCCGGCGAGGCGGTGCGGGGGGTGCACCTGAGGACGGGCTCGTATGCCAACTGGCCGTCGGTGGCGCGGGCCGCGCGGGGCGCGATCCTGCCGGACTTCCCCCTCATCAACAAGAGCTTCGAGCTCTGCTACGCCTGCGTGGACCGGTAACGGTGTTCCTGCTGCTGCGACAGCTGCGGCGGGCGCGCGCCGACGCCGCCCTACCCCGCCCCGCCAGGCGGGGCGCGCTCGCGGTGCGCCACGTGGACGCCGGCTCCTGCAACGCCTGCGAGCACGAGCTCGGGGCGGCCTTCAACCCCCTGTACGACATCGCCCGCTTCGGCATCGCGATCACCGCGTCGCCGCGGCACGCCGACGTGCTGCTGGTGACCGGCCCGGTGACGACCCGGATGCGCGACGCCCTCCTCGGCGCGTACGACGCGATGTCGGAGCCCCGCCTGGTCGCCGCCCTCGGCGACTGCGCCCTGGGCTGCGGCCTGCTCGGGACCCCGGAGGAGATGGTGGGGCGCGTCGAGGACCTGCTGCCCGTCGACGTGCGCATCCCCGGCTGCCCGCCGGACCCCGCGGCGATCGCCGCCGCCCTCCTCCCGCTGATCGAGCCGCGCGGCCGGAACGGACGGGGCGAGCCGCGGTCCTGATCCCCGGGTCGCACGCCCGCCCTCAGGTCCGGAGACCCGAGGGCGAACGGGGGGACGACCGCTCCTACTGGACCAGCTCGAAGATCTTGAACATCGGCATGTACATCGCGATGACGACCACGCCGACGATGCAGCCGACGCCGATCATCATGATCGGCTCGATGATGGAGGTGAGCGACTTCAGCATCGTCGCGACCTCGTCGTCGTAGAAGTCGGCGAGCTTGTGGAGCATCGAGTCGACCGCGCCGGTCTCCTCCCCCACCGACAGCATCTGGGTGACCATCACCGGGAACACGCCGGTCCGGGCCAGCGGCACGGCCAGGGGCTGGCCCTCGCGGACGCGCTCGGCCACCTCGGTCATCGGGTCGGAGATCACGCGGTTGCCCGCGGTCCTCGCGGTGATGTCGATGGCCTGCAGGATCGGCACGCCGGAGGCGGTCAGGGTGCCCAGGGTGCGGGCGAACCGGGCCACCGCGATCTTGCGGACGATGTCGCCGATCCGCATCGGCATGCGCAGCTTGATCGTGTCCCACATCAGGCCGCCGCGATCCGTGCGCTTCCACTTGCGGAACGCGAAGACGATCGCGATCGGCACCAGGATGAACGCGTACCAGTAGTCGCGCATCGCGTCGGAGACGGTGATCATGAACTGGGTGAGGGCGGGCAGCTCGCCGCCCAGGTCTTTGAACATGTCCGCGAAGATCGGGATGATGAACAGCACCATCCCGATCAGCACCAGCAGGGCGAACACGCCGATCAGGACCGGGTAGACCATCGCCGACCGGACGGTGCGGCGCAGGTTGTCGTCCTTCTCCAGCTGGACCGCGACCCGCTCGAGGACCTCCTCCAGGTTGCCGCCCGTCTCGCCGGCGCGGACCATCGCCACGAACAGGTCGTTGAAGACCTTCGGGTGCTTCGCCATCGCCTGGCTCAGCGACAGGCCGGCCTCGACGTCGCCGCGGACCTCGACGATCGCCTTCTTCAGCTTCGGCGCCTCCGTCTGCTCCTCCAGCACGTAGAGGGCGCGCAGCAGCGACAGGCCGCTGGAGATCATGGTCGCCAGCTGGCGGGCCATGACCGTGACGTTCCTGGCCTTCAGGCCGCGGTAGCGGTCGAGGATGTCCTCCACCGTCATCGCCGACTTCTTCTCGTCGACGTCCACCACCGTCAGGCCGCGCATCCGCAGCTGGGCGGCGACCGCCGCCTTCGACTCGCCGGAGACCTCGCCGCTCAGCGACCCGCCGCGCGGGTCGAGCGCCTTGTAGATGAACGTTGCGCTGCTCATGCCGCCTTCACCAGCCCGAGGATGCGCTTCAGCTCGTCGGCGTGGCCGGCGCGCTCCACCGCGGTGTCCATCGACACGATGCCCTGGCGCACGAGCTGGGCCAGGTTGGCGTCCATCGTCTGCATGCCGTGCTGGGAGCCGGTCTGCATGACGGAGTAGATCTGGTGGGTCTTCCCCTCCCGGATCAGGTTCCGGACCGCCGGCGTGGGCATCAGCACCTCGCACGCCACCGCGCGGCTGCCCGACAGGGTCGGGATGAGCTGCTGGCAGCACACGCCCTGCAGGCCGTTCGCCAGCATGATCCGCACCTGCTCCTGCTGGTGCGGCGGGAAGACGTCGATGATGCGGTCGATCGTCTGCGGCGCGTCCGAGGTGTGGAGCGTCGCGAAGACCAGGTGGCCGGTCTCGGCCGCGGTCAGGGCGATCTGCATCGTCTCGAGGTCGCGCATCTCGCCGACCAGGATCACGTCGGGGTCCTGGCGGAGGACGCTGCGGAGCGCGTTGGTGAACGAGATCGTGTCGGCGCCCACCTCGCGCTGGTTGATCATCGAGCGCTTGTGGCGGTGGAGGAACTCGATCGGGTCCTCCACCGTCATGATGTGGCACGACCGCTTCTCGTTGATCTCGTTGATCAGCGACGCGAGCGTCGTCGACTTGCCGGAGCCGGTCGGGCCGGTCACCAGCACCAGGCCGCGCGGCTTGTGCACCCACTCGCGCAGGGCCAGCGGCAGGCTCAGCTCCTCCAGGGACCTCAGGTCCGTCGGCACCACGCGGAAGGCGGCGCCGAGCGAGGCGCGCTGGTAGTAGGCGTTCACGCGGAAGCGGACGCGGCCGGGCACCGCGTACGACAGGTCCAGCTCGAGGTCGGTCTCGAGCTTCTGCCGCTGGGCCTGGTTGAGCAGGCCGTAGACCAGCTCCCGGGTGTCCTGCGAGGTCAGCGGCTTGTCGCCGAGGCGGACCAGCTCGCCGTTCAGGCGCATGACCGGGGGCGCGCCGACCGACAGGTGCAGGTCGCTCGCACCGGAGGCGATCACGTTGGTGATGAGCTCGGCGAAATCGACCATGTCACCTTCCGTGGTGGCTCGGGGGCAGGGAGCCGGGAGGGCTCCGCTTCTCTCATCGGCAGGCCGCAGGCGGCCCTGAACGGTCAACCGATCGCCCGGTGGACCTCTTCGATGCTGGTGTGCCCGGAGAGCACCTTCAGCAGGCCGTCCTCGCGCAGGGTCCGCATGCCCTCGGCGCGCGCCTGGCGGGCGATCTCCTCGCCGGAGGCGCCGGCGACCGTCAGCCGCTCCATCGCCTCGCTCATCACCAGCATCTCGTAGACGCCCACGCGGCCCTTGTAGCCGGTGTCCTGGCAGCGGGCGCAGCCGGCCGGCCTGAAGACGGGCGCCGGGTCGGGCAGGCCCGCGGGCAGGGCCGACACGTCCATCGCCTCGCGCAGCATCGCGTGGCTCACGGCGCTGCGCTCCTTGCAGTGGGTGCAGAGGCGACGGGCGAGCCGCTGCGCCAGGATCCCGGCGACGGCGCTGGCCGACAGGAACGGCTCCACGCCCATCTCGGTGAGGCGCGTCAGCGCGCCCGCGGCGTCGTTGGTGTGGATGGTGGCGAGCACCAGGTGGCCGGTCAGGGCCGACTCGATGGCGATCTGCGCCGTCTCGCGGTCGCGGATCTCGCCGATCATCACGATGTCGGGGTCGCACCGCAGGATGGAGCGCAGGCCCGCGGCGAACGTGAGGCCCGCCTTCCCGTTGACCTGCACCTGGTTGATCCCCTGGAGCCGGTACTCCACCGGGTCCTCGACGGTGATGATGTTCTTGTCCGCCGAGTTCAGCTGGTTCAGGGCGCCGTAGAGGCTGGTGGACTTGCCGGACCCGGTCGGCCCGGTCACCAGCACCGCGCCGTACGGCCGCGTGTAGCACGCCTCGAACTTGGAGAGCGTGTCCCTCGCGAAGCCGAGGTCCGGCAGGCGCATCATCACGTTGCTCTTGTCGAGGATGCGCATCACGATCTTCTCGCCGTACACGGTCGGGAGCGTCGCGACGCGCAGGTCCAGCGCGCGTCCGCCCACGGTCAGGCCCACGCGGCCGTCCTGGGGCACCCGGCGCTCGGCGATGTCGAGGTCGGCCATGATCTTCACCCGGCTCGCCACCCCGTTCGCCAGCCGGAACGGCACGGCGGTGACGGTGCGCAGCACGCCGTCGACGCGGTACCGGACCACCATCTCCTTCGCCTGGGGCTCGAAGTGGATGTCCGAGGCGCGCTCGTCGACCCCGCGGGCGATCAGCGAGTTGACCAGACGCACCACCGGGGCGTCGTCGGATGCGTCGGCGATGTCGGCCTGCTCCTGGGGCCCGTCGCGATCGACGCCCGTCTCCTCCACCAGGTCGGCCACCACGGCGTCCAGCCGCGACGTCTGCCCCAGCAGCTGCTGGAGCTCCTCGGCCGACGCGAGCACCGGGCGGATCTCGTGGCGGGTGAGGATGCGGAGGTCGTCGACGGCGAAGACGTTGCTGGGGTCGGCCATCGCCACCACCAGGCGCCCCTCCCCCTCCAGCCGCACGGGGACGGCCTGGTAGCGGCGGGCGGTCTTCTCGTCGACGAGCCGCGCCACGGCCGGGTCGACCCCGTCGGCGAGGGTGAAGAAGCCGACGCCCATCCGGAGCGCCATCGCGCGGGCGAGCTGGTCGCGGCTGATCTTCTCCTCGCGCACGAGCATCTCGCCGAGGCTCATGCCGTCCGAACGCTTCTGGCGCTCCAGCGCCTCGTCCAGCTCGGCCCGCGTCAGCAGGCCCAGCCGCACCAGCACCTGGCCGAGCGGCTCGGTGCGCTGCAGGCGCGCAGCGGGGCGGCGCACGGCCGGCGGACCGGTCACCGGCGGCCGCGGAGGGCCCGCGGGGCGCGGCACGGCCTGGCCGGCGCCGGCCGCGCCGGGCGGCGCCGGGCGGGGCGCCTGCGGGGCGGCGGGAGGCCGGGCTGCCGGCGGGGCGCCGGCGGGCATCGAGGGGGAAGGCTGGGGCACGCACACGTCCTGTGAGAGGGCTCCCCCTCAGGATCGTCACCGCGCCGAGAACGCTTGAGGGGGCCCGGGTGGGCGCGGACCTCAGGCGGCTGTGAGCGCCCCCCGCATCACGTCGACCGGGGCGGGCCGCGCCGTCCACGCCTCGAAGGCCGCGGCGCCCTGGTGCAGCAGCATCGCCAGGCCGTCGACGGGACGCGCGCCGCGGGCGGCCGCCGCCGCCAGCCACGGGGTCCCGCCGGGCCGGTACACGATGTCGGCCGCCACCTGGCCGCGGCCGATGCCGGCCATCGGCAGCTCGGGCGGCACCTCGTCGCCGTGGAGGCCCAGGCTGGTGCAGTTGACCACCACGGCGCAGTCGGCGGCGATCATGTCCATCGCCGGGACCGTGAACGGCACCGGGTCGCCCAGCTCGGCCGCACGGCCCGGCGTGCGGTTGGCCACCCGCACCCGCGCGCCGCGCTCCCGCAGGACGAACGCCACCGCGCGCGCCGCGCCGCCCGCGCCCACCAGCAGCACGTCGCGGCCGGCGAGCTCGACCGGCGCCTGCTCGTCGAGGGCCCTGGCGAAGCCCGCGGCGTCGGTGTTGTCGCAGCGGAAGCCCCCGTCGCCGTCGGGCACCAGGGTGTTGGCCGCGCCGATCGCCCGGACGGCGTCCGACGCCCCCGAGCACGCGGCGATCACCGCCTGCTTGTGGGGGATCGTGACGTTCAGGCCGCCGCAGCCGGCGGCGGCGAGGCCGCGGACCGCCTCACCGACCCGGTCGGGGTGGACGGGGAACGCCGCGTACACCCAGTCGAGCCCCAGGTGCGCGAAGGCCGCGTTGTGCATCGCGGGCGACAGCGAGTGCTCCACCGGCCAGCCGATGATCCCGGCGACCCGGGTGCGCCCGGAGATCATCCGCCGGCGTTCGCCTCGGACCGGGCCACGTCGCGGTCGAACTGCTCCGGCGTGGTGGCGAAGAAGTGGCGCCCGCTGCCGTCGTTGCGGGCCACGTAGTAGACGTACGGCACCTTCGCGGGGCGCGCGGCGGCGCGGATGCTGTCGAGCCCGGGGTTGCAGATCGGCCCCGGCGGCAGCCCGGTGAACCTGCGTGTGTTGTACGGCGAGCCGATCGCGAGGTCGGACGCCGACAGCTCCGGCTTCCACTCGCCGAGGGCGAACTGGACGGTCGCGTCGATGTCGAGGCGCATCCCGGCCTTCAGCCGGTTGTACATCACGCCCGCCACGATCGGCCGCTCCCGCGCCACGGCGACCTCGCGCTCGATCATGGACGCGAGGATCAGCACGTCGTACTCGGTCAGGTTCTTCGACTTCGCGTAGGCGTAGTTCACCTGCGACGTGTTGGCCTCGTAGGCGTCGAGCTGGTCGCCCACCAGCTGGGCGGGCGTGGTGTCGTCGGTGATCTCGTAGGTCGCGGGGAACAGGAAGCCCTCCAGCGACGTCGGCTTCGACGTACCGGCCATGCGGCGGCCCCTCGACCCGGGGGCGGTGAGCGCCAGGTAGCGCGCCCCGGACATCCCGGTCTCCGTGTCGAGCAGCGCGGCGATGTCCTCCCGCCGCAGACCCTCACGGATCAGCAGCTTCCGGGTGGGCACCGACTCGACGACGGCGCCGCTGTCGGGCGCGTCGTCCTTCGTCGCCTCGCGGGCGAGGGCGACGCCCACGGCGACGGCCATCACCACGATCAACAGGACCCAGAGGACGGTGCGGCCGCCGCCGCCGCCGCGGGCCTCGCGGCCGCCGCGCCGGCGGCTCATGGCCGCGCCGCCAGGAACGCCTCCAGCAGCACGCACGCGGCGAGGCTGTCGAGCTCGGCGCGCGAGCCGCCCTCGCGCGCCCGCCGCTGGGCCTCCACGGTGGTGAGGCGCTCGTCCCACAGCTCCACGGGGACGCGCTGCCGTCCGCGCAGCCGGCCCGCGAAGCCGGCGGCGGCCCGCGCCTGCGCGCCCCGCTCGCCGGACATCGACCGCGGCTCGCCCACCACGATCAGGTCGGGGGATTCGTCCCGGAGCACGGCGTCGAGCGCCCTGCGGCCGGCGGGCGAGTCGATGCGCCCGATCGCCGGCAGGGGCCGGACGATGGTCCCGGTGGGATCGGAGACCGCGACGCCGGTGCGGGCCGACCCGTGGTCGAGCGCCAGTACCTTCACGCCCCCCGTGGCGCGCTCAGGATGTCCCTGGCCCGGTCGAGGGCCTCCGCCAGCTTCGACGGGTCCTTGCCGCCGGCGCGGGCCATCTGCGGCTTGCCGCCACCGCCGCCGCCCACGATCGGGGCGACCTCCTTGATGATCGCGCCCGCCGACAGGCCGGCGGCCACCGCCCCCGGCGCCAGGTTCGCGGCGATCAGGGCCTTGCCGTCGGCCGCGGCGCCGAGCACCACGGCCGCGCCGTCGCCGAGCCGCTGCTTCACCTGGTCGGAGATGCGCAGCACCTCGTCCATGTCCGCCGCGTCGACCTGGGCCGCGACGGCGGTGACGTCGCCGTTGGCGACCGCCCCGGCGACCAGCGCGCCGACGTCGACCTTCGCGGACCGCGCGCGCTTCAGCTCCGACTCGAGTGCCCGGATGCGCTCGTCGCGGGCCGCCAACTCGGCCTGGAGACGCCGCTCGCGATCGCGGAGCCACTCGACGGCGGCGGTGCCGGTCAGGGCCTCGACGCGCCGCGCCCCCGCGCCGGTGGAGCCCTCCGAGACGATCACGAACGGGCCGATCTCGCCGGTGCGCGACACGTGGGTGCCGCCGCACAGCTCCTTCGAGAAGTCGCCGGTGGAGAGGACCCGCACGCGCTCGCCGTACTTCTCCTCGAACAGGCCGATCGCGCCGAGGTCGGCGGCGTCCTGGCGGTCCATGATCTCCCAGCCCACCGGCTGGTCCTGGTCGACCCGCTCGTTGACCATCCGCTCGATGCGGGTGAGGGTCTCCGGGTCGATGCGGCCGCGGTGGGTGAAGTCGAAGCGCAGCTTGTCGGGACCGACGTAGGAGCCGGCCTGGCGGACGCCCTGCCCGAGCGTCTCGCGCAGCGCCCAGTTCAGGACGTGGGTGGCGGTGTGGTTGGCCTGGGTCTGGCGGCGGCGGGGGCCGTCGACGGCGGCGGTGACCTCGGCCCCCGCGGGCAGCTCGCCCTGCTCGAGCCGCACGCGCAGCACCTGGTCGGAGCCGGTGCGGTACGCGTCCTCCACCCGGCCGCGGCCGGCGTCGCCGGCGATGACGCCGGTGTCGGACACCTGGCCGCCGCCCTCCGCGTAGAACGGCGAGCGCTCCAGCTTGAGCAGCACGGTCCCGTCCCCCAGGGGCTCGGCCGCCATGACACGGGTGTCGGCGGTCATCGCGTCCCAGCCGACGAACTCGGTGGGCGCGGCCTCCTTCGCGACGGCCACGACCTTCTCGCCGATGCCGTCGACCCCGTCGCCCGTCACCCCCGCGCGGGAGCGCTCGCGCTGCTCCTGCATGAGGCGCTCGAACGTGGTCTCGTCCACCGTCAGTCCCGCCTCGGAGGCGGCCTCGAGGGTCAGGTCGAGCGGGAAGCCGTACGTGTCGTACAGGCGGAAGGCGTCGGAGCCCGACACGGTGCCGACGGCGGACGCGCGGTCGATCACGTCGCCGAGCAGGCGCCGGCCCTGGACGAGGGTGCGGGCGAACTGCTCGGCCTCGTCGCCGATCACGTCGTGCACCTCGGCGGCGCGCTCGCGGAGCTCCGGGTAGGCGTCGCCCCAGCCCTCGACCACCGGGGTGGCCAGGTCGGCGACGGCGGAGGGCTCCAGGCCCAGCTGACCCGCCTCGCTCACGGCACGGCGGATGATGCGGCGCAGGATGTAGTCGCGGCCCTCGTTGCCGGGCCGCACGCCGTCGGCCGCCAGGAACGTCATGGCGCGCCCGTGGTCGGCGAGGGTGCGGAAGGCGCGGTCGTCGCGCGGGTCGCGCCCGTAGCCGCGGCCCGAGGCGCCCTCGGCCCAGGTGACGAGCGGCCGGAAGGCGTCGGTGTCGAACACCGACGGCACGTCCTGCAGGATCGCGGCGATCCGCTCGAGCCCCGCGCCCGTGTCGATGTTCTTGGCCGGCAGCGACGTGAGCGACCCGTCGGGGTGGCGCTCGTACTGCATGAACACGAGGTTCCAGTACTCGAGGTAGCGGTCCGTGCCGGTCACGGGGCCGCCCTCCGGGCCGAACGCCGGGCCCCGGTCGAGGTACAGCTCGGTGTTGGGGCCGCACGGGCCGGTGGGGCCGGCCTTCCAGAAGTTGTCCGCCTCGCCGAGGGCCTGGATGCGCTCCCGGGGCACCCCGAGCTCCAGCCAGCGCTCCACGGCCTCGTCGTCCCCGGGGACGCCCTCCATCCCCTCGAACACGGTGATCCAGATCTGCTCCGGGTCGAGGCCGTACACCTCGGTGGACACCTCCCACCCGAAGCGGATGGCGTCGTCCTTGAAGTAGTCCCCGATCGAGAAGTTGCCGAGCATCTCGAAGAACGTGAGGTGCCGGGCGGTGTGGCCCACCTGGTCGATGTCCACGGTGCGGAAGCACTTCTGGACGCTGGTGATCCGCCGCGCGGGCGGAGCCTCCTGGCCCATGAAGTAGGCCTTCAGCGGCTGCATCCCGGCGATGGTGAGCAGCACGGAGGGGTCGTCCTCGTATGGGACGAGGGATGCCGAGGGGACCCGCAGATGCCCCTGGCGCTGGAAGTAGGCGAGGAAGGCCTCGCGGATCTCGGCGGTCGTCATCGGCCAGCGAGTGTAGCGACCGGCCCGGGCCCCCCACCCGCGGCCGGGAGGCCTCCTCAGCCGCGGTCGAAGGCCTCCTTGACCTCGCGGTCCAGGTCGGCCTCGGCCTGGGCAGCGGCGCGCTTGCCCGCGGCGAGCGCCTCCTTCACCTGGGCGGGGATCCGCTCACGCTCGCGGTGGAAGGTCTCGGCCCACAGCTTCGGGTCGAGCGCGCCGATCGAGTGGAGCCAGCCCAGCGCGCCCGCGACGACCCCGATCCGCAGCAGCCGGCCCATCAGTACGGGCTGCCGTGACGGGGGTGCGGGGGCGTGCCCTCGGCGCCGGGCGGCGGTGACGGCGGCGGCGGCGCCTGCGGCGCGGCGGCGGGCGGCACCGGCGGCTGCGCCGGCGGGATGGGCGGCGGCGGGGCGGGCGGCGGCGCCGCGGCCCGCTCGGCGGCACGCCGCGCGCGCAGGGTGGCGACCGCCTCCTTGGCGCCGGCGGCGAGGCCGGTGAGCTTGCGGACCGGCGTGGTGACGGCGGTGGAGACGGTCTGGACGGTCTTCTCGGCGCCCTTCGTCGCGCCGACGGCCGTCTGCATGATCTCGTCCACCCGCGCGAGCTCCAGGTTCACGCCGTCGACGGTCGACTGCGCTTTGTTGAGAATCGGTACGACCTCGTCGGTGATCCGCGTCACCGAGACGCCGAGCCGCCCGAAGACCCCGGCCATCCGCAGGAACAGGTAGGCCAACCCGATCCCGGTCAGGATCAGGAAGATCGACAGCGCGAGCTTCAGTACGTCAGACCAGTCCACCAGTCCTCCCGGGGGCGTCGTCGGGCGTCGGCGAGTGCGCGATGGTACCGGCCGCGACCAGCCGTCCGTCACGGTAGAGCGCGGCGGTCTGCCCCGGGGCGACCCCGTCGGCCGGGTCGTCGAGAGCGATCCGGACCCCCGGCGCCCCCTCCACGACCCTCCCGCGCAGGGGCCGGCCGCGGTAGCGCAGGCGCACCTCGAGGGGGCCGTCGCCGAGCCGGCCGTGCACGCGGGCGTCGCCCAGGTCGACCGTCCGCTCGGCCAGCGCCTCGCGCGGCCCCACCACCACGGCGTTGCGCGCGGCGTCGGTGCGCAGCACGTACAGCGGCTCGGGCGACGCGATGCCGATGCCGCGCCGCTGCCCCACCGTGAACCGCCAGTGGCCGCGGTGGGTGCCCAGCAGGCGGCCGGCGGCGTCCTCGATCGGGCCGGGCGCGGCGGAGAGCCCGCCGGTGCGCTCCAGGAACGGCACGTGGCCGCCCTCGCCCACGAAACAGACCTCCTGGCTCTCGACGGCGTCGGCGGCGGGCAGGCCCGCGGCGTGCGCCATGGCGCGGACGTCGTCCTTGCGGAGGTCCCCGAGCGGGAACACCAGGCGCTCCCGGTGGGCGCGGTCGAGCATCGCGAGCATGTAGCTCTGGTCCTTCCCCGCATCGGCCGCCCGCGACACGAGGGGGGCGCCGGAGGGATCGCGCTCCACGCGGGCGTAGTGCCCGGTCGCCATGCCGCGGGCGCCGAGCAGCGCGGCGGCGTCGGCGAGCACGCCGAAGCGCACGCCGCCGTTGCAGGCGACGCACGGGTTGGGGGTGCGCCCGGCGGCGTAGCCGGCCACGAAGTCCTCCACGACGCCGCGCCGGAAGCGCTCGGCCACGTCGAGG
>DASSBX010000184.1:0-2154 GCA_035698305.1 Miltoncostaeaceae bacterium
TCGACCCGGACGTCGACCTCGCCTCGGACGGCGGGCGGGCGGTGGGTGAGGTGCTCGCCGAGGCGGCCACCTGGCAGCCGCGCGCCATCACCACAGCGGGGCGGGCGCTGGCCGGCCGGCCGGGCCGCCCGTCCTCGACGCCCCCGGCGGTCGCCGACCGCATCCGCGACCTGCGCGGGCAGGGCATGACCCTCCAGGCGATCTGCGACACGCTCAACGCCGACGGCGTCCCCACCCCGCGCGGCGGCGCCGAGTGGCGCCCCACCTCGCTCCGCTCCGTCCTGCGCTAGCCCCCGGGGCGCGGCGGGCAGGTGAGCCCCGCGTCGTCCACGTAGCCCTGCCAGCGGGCGGCGACGTCGCCGAAGCCCAGGTCGGGGTAGGGGACCGCGAGCTGCTGCAGCAGGCGGACGTGGTAGCAGTGGTAGTTCAGGTCGGCCAGGTACGTGCGCCACGGCCTGCCGGGGGTGAGCAGGCCGTACAGGCTCCAGGCGCCGGTGTCGTGGTCGGGCAGGTGGCGCTGCAGGGTCAGGGCGCCCTTGTCGGCCAGGTCGGTGGCGAGCTGCGCGGCGGCGGGGCCGTCGGCGCCGGGACCCGGCGACTGGCGCAGCAGCGCCGCCGTGCCGCGCAGGTTGAGGATCGTGACCATGAAGCCGTTGAGCGCCGCGCCCTTCCACGGGCTGTCGCCGGGGTAGGCCCGCTCGGGGAACCACATCATCGGGGCCCGCCCGGCGGCGGTGGAGACCATGGTGCGGGCGCCGCCGCCGTCCACGTCGACGGTCAGCGCGGCGAGCGCCCCCACCGCGGCCGCGGAGAATCGCGGGTCGCCGGTGTCGGCCTCGGCGTGCGCGAACGTGAGCGCCACCCGGGCCTGGGCCATCGCGGAGACGCCGGGGCGGATCGCGGCGGGGTCGTCGGCCACGTCGTAGTACTCCCACGCCAGGAAGCCCCGGTCGCCGGCCCGGCGCGGGACGCCCATCGCCAGCAGCGCCTCCGCGAGCCGGGCGGCGGGGACGTCGGCGTTGAGGTCGCGCCAGCGGCCGGTGGTGGCGACGGGGTTCACCACGAACCCCTGGCCGGCGCGGTACGTGAGGATGACGCCGTCGGGGTCGCGCAGCAGCACGCGCTGCCGCGGCGACCCCCGGGTGGCGAACCACCAGGCATTGGCCCGCAGGGCCCGCGCGACGGTGGCGCGCCGGCCGGCCGGCGCGGGGGCGGCGTCCGGGCCCAGGTAGGCGCGCCACAGGTCGAGCTGACGGCGGATGTCGGAGGCCTCGACGGACCCCGCCGACGCCCGTGACAGGCCCCCCGCCAGCGTCCGCTTGGCCGCGTCCCAGCCCGCCGGTACCGCCCCTGCGGGGATCCGGATCCCCGTGGGAGGCTCGGGCGCCGTGAGCCGGGTGGGGGACGGGCGGAGCGGCTCGGGCGCCGGCTGCGGGCGCGGCTCGGGTTCCGGCGTCGGCGGCGGTGTGGGCGCCGTGGCGGTGCGCGCCGGCGGCGGGCGCCGCGGGACGGTGGTCGGGGGTGCCGGCTCCGGCGCATCCGGCGCGGTCACCGCCGGCGGGGGGTCGGGCTCCGGGGCCGGCGCAGGTCGGGGTTCCGCCCGTGGAGCGGGTTGCGCGGGGGCCGGGGCGGCGGGGGGAGGCGGCGTGAGCAGCGCCTCCTCGGGTGGGGCCTCCTCGGCCTGGGCCGCGATCGCGGCGGCGGGGAGGGGGGCGGGGTCACCGCCTCCGAGGGCGGCGGCGCCGGCGAAGCCGACGGCTCCGGCGGCGAGTCCCAGGGCCGCCAGGAGGGCGACCTGCCTGCCGGTCAGCACGCCGTTTCATACCATGGCGAGCCGAAATCCGGCGGCCGGCGTGGATCAGAGGCCGGACCAGCCCTCGTAGGTCGGGTCGGGCCACGGGCTGGGCGCGGACGGGGAGGGGGGCGGCGTCGAGGGTGACGGCGGGGCGGGTGGTGTCACGGTGTCGCTCCGGGTCGGGTCGGCGGGTGAGGCTCACGCTAGCGAGCCCGGCGGACGGCCGCCCCCGTGGGCGCGGTCGTCTAGCCTCCGTCGGATGGGGACGTCGGAGGAGGTGCTGCTCCAGGCGGCGCGCCGTGGCGACGAGGACGCCTACGCGCAGCTCGTCGAGTCGCGCCGCCCGGAGCTCCAGGCCC
>DASSBX010000185.1:0-7061 GCA_035698305.1 Miltoncostaeaceae bacterium
GGGCACCGTGGTGGCGAGCGGCACGCCGGTCGCGGCGTCGCACGTGACCCTGTACGCGGGCCGCGCGGGCGCCGCGCCCCGGCGCCTCGGGACCGCCACCACGCGCGCCGACGGGCGGTTCGCGATCGCCTACGCCGCCCCCGCCGGCCCGTCGGTGATCTACGCCGTCGCCAGCGGCGGCGCCACCCGCACGCCCCGCGCCCTGCGCCTCATGGCCGTCGCCGACCCCCGGGGCGGCGCGCCGGCGCGGCTGACGCTGAACGAGTTGACCACCGTCGCCTCGGCGTACGCGATGGCGCGCTTCCTGCACGGCACGCGCCTCACCGGCGCGGGCGTCGGCATGCGTAACGCCGCCGCCACCGCCCACGGGCTGGTCGACCCGGCCACCGGCCGGATCGGCGCCGTCCTGGCCGCCGCCCCGAACGGCTCGGCCACCACCACCCTCGGGGCGGTCCGCACGCTCGCCGCCGTGCTCGGAGGCTGCACGCGGGGCACCGCCCGGTCGTGCCGCGCCCTGTTCCGGGCGTCGGCGCCGCCGCGCGGCCCCGCGCCGCGCGACACCCTCGCGGCCGTCCACGCCATCGCCCTGCACCCGGCCAACCACGTGCGCCGCATCTACCGCCTGCGCAAGGCGGCCCGCCCCCGGCCGCTGCTGCCGCACGCCCCGTCGTCGTGGATCCTGTCGCTCAAGCACACCGCCGGCGGGTTCGACGGTCCGGGCCGGATGGCGTTCGACTCGCTCGGCAACATCTGGGTGACCAACAACTTCCAGCCGCCGGGGACCGGGCCCGGCCTCTACACCGTCGCGCTCGACCCCACCGGCGCCCCGCGCCTGGGCGGCGCCGTCGGCGGCGGCGGGATCATGGGCAACTGGTGGGGCATCGCGGTCGACGCGCAGGACCGGGTGTGGCTCAGCAACTTCACCGGCGACGACCCGAACCCGTTCAACAGCCCCGCCTTCACGGGCGGCGACGCCGCGTCGCTCCTCACCCGGGACGGCGTCGCGCTGTCGGGGCCGGGCGGGATCACCGCCGGGAACCTCCAGGCGCCGCAGGGGATCGCCGTGGACCAGCGCGGCAACGTGTGGATCGCCAACCACGTCGGCGACACCGTGACGATGTACCCCGGCGGCGACCCCGCTCAGGCGCGGGTGGTCACCGGCGGCGGCCTGTACAAGCCGTTCGCCGTCGAGGTCGACGGCAGGGGGAACGTCTGGGTGGGCAACGGCGCGATCGACGCGGACGTGAAGGGCTCGCTCACCCGCATCAGCCCCGACGGCCAGGCGGCCGGCCCGTTCGTGATCGACCGGATGCGCTCGCCCCAGGGCATGGCGATCGACTCGGGCGGCGACCTGTGGGTGGCGAGCCTGGTCGACCAGACGCTCAACCGCATCGCCCCATCCGGGCGCCTGAAGGCGCGGTACCGGGCGTCGAGCATGGTCGGCCCGTGGGGTGTCGCCGTCGACGGCGACGACAACGTCTGGGTCGCGAGCTTCCCGGGCCAGAAGCTCACCCTGTTCTGCGGCCGGAAGGTCGCGAGCTGCCCGCCGGGATCGCGGACCGGTGACGTGCTCTCCCCGCCGTTCACGGGGTTCACCAACGGCGGCCTGCAGCACCTGACCGCCGTGCAGATCGACCAGTCGGGCAACGTCTGGGTGGCGAACAACTGGGCCAACATCGTGCCGACGGTCGGCGGCGACGGCGTGGTGGAGTTCATCGGCGCCGCGGCCCCCGTCGCGACGCCGCTCATCGGACCGCCGCGGGCCCCGCGCTGAGGGTGTCGGCGGCGCGCGTGACCGGACGGCGCTGGAGCAGCACGACCGCGCCGTCCGCGAACGCCCACTCGATGTCGTGGTCGCCGTCCCAGATGCGGTCGCAGGCGAGCGCCAGGTGGTGGAGGGCGAGGAGCCGCGCGTCGTCCAGGCAGGCGACGCCGGCGAGCCCGTCGGGAAGCGCCTGCTCGGCCACCTCGCCGCCGGCGGCGGGCCGCAGGACGACGGGCATCCGGCCGGACGTGCGCTCCAGCAGCCCGCCGTCCCGATCCAGGCGGTAGCGGTCCGGGACCACCCGGCCCTGGACCACGGCCTCCCCGAGCCCCCAGGCGGCCTCGATCACCCGCTCGTCCGCCCCGGTGACCGGGTTGCGGGTGAAGAGCACGCCGGCCACCTCGGCGGCGGCGAGCCGCTGGACCACCACGCCCATGCGCGGCGGACCGGCGACGCCGAGGCGGCGACGGTAGGCCAGCGCCGACTCCGTCCGTCCCGACCGCCACACCTCCCGGACCGCGGCGGCCAGGGCGTCGCCCCCCTCGACGTTGAGGATGGTGGCGTGCTGGCCCGCGAAGCTGGCGTCCGCCGAGTCCTCCCCCACCGCCGACGAGCGGACGGCGAAGGGGCCGGGCGGGAGGGGCAGCGCGGCGAGCGCGGCCACGGCCGCGGGGTCCCCCCCGCCGACCGCGTCGACGAAGGGGGCCGCCAGCGCCAGCCCGTCGGGGACGGGCAGCCCGGCGCGGAGCGCGTGGGCCAGGGAGGCGGCCTTCCCCCCGAAGGCCGCCTCCCGCCCCGCGTCCACGAGCGGCGCCCAGGTCATCGGATCACCCTGACCTCGCCGGCGGCGCCGTCCACCTCGACCAGCGCGCCGTCGGGTATGAGCATCGTCGCGTCCAGCGTGCCGACGACGCCGGGGATGCCGTACTCGCGGCTCACGATCGCCGGGTGGGAGAGCAGGCCGCCGGCGTCGGTCACGATCGCGCCCACCAGGGGGAGCACGACGTTGAACGCCTCGGTGGTGGTCGGGGTCACGAGCACCTCGCCGGCGCGCAGCCGGCCGAGCTCGGCGGGGCCGGACAGGAGCCGCGCGATGCCCGTGTAGCGGCCGGCGCTGGCGCCGGTTCCGCGCACCACCCGCGCGTCGCTGACGGCGGCCGAGGGCGCGAAGAGCGCCTCGATGGCCGTTCCGATCGCGCGCATCCCGCGGGCGGCGGCCGGCGGCAGGCCGTCGAGCGGCGGCGGCGGCCCGGGCGGGTCGCCGATCGTCGCCGGGGCGTCGGCGGCCGCGTGGGTGGCCCGGTAGACCGCGCGGGCGGCGAGCTCGTCGGCCGACGGCCCGCCGGTCCCGGCGATCAACCCCCGCATCTCCGCGTGGCCCGCCTCCACCAGGTGGGCCGCCTCGGCGATGCGGCCGGCCGCCTCGAGACGCTCGCCGGCGGTCAGGATGACACGGCGGGTGATGCCCCCGGCCCAGACCTCGCTGAAGATGCCGCGCTCGTCGCGCAGGCCGTAGGTCAGCCGCGTCTCGGCCAGGAGCTCGTCGAACTGCGCGCGGTGCGCGTCGGGCACGCGATCGCGGACGGCCGCCACCTGCGCCTCGTCCGACGCCCCGGTCTCGCGCGCATCGCCCGCCAGCGCCTCGCGGAGCCCCCGCACGATCAGATCGGGCACCTCCAGCAGCGTCGGGTCGCCGACGTCCAGGCTGTCGAGCAGGCGGTGACCCACCGTCTCGAGGTACTCCCGTGCTGCGTCGCCCGCCTCGCCGGGCCGCTCGCGCAGCCGCGCCAGCGCGTCCTCGGTCGGCGTGTCCTCCTCCACGACGTCCCGGGCGCCGGCGTCGGCGCGCAGGGCCGCGACCAGCCGGTCGAGCTCCGGGCTGTCGCCCGCGGACTGCGGCGCGCTGCCCCGCGCCAGCGCCAGCACCGTCGCGCCGGGCAGGCCGGTCCACTCGACGGCGTGTGACAGGAAGTCGCCGACCGGGATGAAGGCGGCGCCGTTCATCCGGTGGTGCTGCTGGATCATGCGGCGCTGGTGATCGCGGACGCGGTCCAGGTGGTTCAGCAGGGCGGCGGTGTCGAGGGCCGTCGGGTCGATGGCCTGGAGCCGCCGGTGCGCCGCGATCGACGCGGGCTTGAGCCCCGCGTGCCAGCGCTGGTGGTCCTCGCGCCAGATCCGCTCGGCGAACGCGCGCTCGGCGGCGGCAAGGCGCTCCGGGATCTCGGCCTCGGGGGCCGGGCGGGGCGAGAAGTAGGCGAAGCCTTCCACGAAGCGCCAGTTGAGGTCGTCGACCAGCAGCCCGTAGCGGCGGGTCATCGCCTGGAAGCCGGCGCTCAGGCTGGGCGCGTGGATCTCCTGCTGAAAGCGGGTCCAGGGCCGCGGGACGTGCGCCGAGTCGAGCTGCCAGGACCCCGGCCCCGGCGCCCGGAAGCGCGGTGCGGCGGTCGTCGCGGCAATCGTCGTGCGGGTCATCGGGTCCCCCTCTCGAGCGCCGCGACGAACGCCGCGGTGTCGGTGAAGTTGCGGAACTCGGCGGCGAGGCCGCCGCGGACGCGCCAGACGTGCGCGAACGGGGCGTCGAGGCGCCGGTCGCCTGCGCGGGCGCGGAAGCGGCCGATCGCGACGACCGACTCCCCGTCGTCGAGCAGCTCCTCGGGCTCCACGCGGAACTCGTCCCAGGTCTCGGGCACCGTGGCGAAGACGCCGCTCACGACGCCGTCGCGGCCGCGGTGGACGCCGGCGAAGGGGAGCCCGGGCGTGTCCGGCTCCACCCACTCGACGTCGGGGTCGAGCGCCGCCGTGGCGGCGTCGATGTCGCCGCGCGCCAGCGCTTCGTAGATCGAGCCGACGAGCTGCGCGTTCCTGGTGGCCATGTCGTCCTCCCTGTCGTGTCGTGCGATGGGGGCGACGGTATGGCGGGGGCGTCGGGCCGGGCATCGGCAGCCTTGCCGAACCCGGGTGCCGATCCTGTCGCGCGGCCCGCCTCGGCACCCGGATCGGCACCGGGGTGGCGCATTAGGTCAGGCCGTGCTCCTGCGCCCAGCGGGTGGCGGCGTGGCGGCTGCCCACGTCGAGCTTGCGGTAGACCGCGCGCAGGTGCGCGTGGACCGTGCGCCGGCTCAGCACCAGCTCGGCGGCCACCTGGGCGTCGGTCAGGCCCCGCGCGACCAGGGTCAGCACCTCCGCCTCCCGGGCCGTCAGCTCCTGCGGCGGAGGGGCGTCGCCGTCGCGGAGCGGCGTCGGGTCGCCGGCCTCGTCGCGGCCGGACACGAACGCCTCCTCCGGGGACATCGCCTCGCCCTCGCGCCAGACCGCGGCGAAGCGCGCCTCGCCCAGCGCGGCGCGGGCCGTCTGGATCGTGCGCTCGTGCTCGTCCTGGAACCAGACCACCGGCGCCGCGCCGGTCGCCGCCCGGAAGGCGGCGGCGGCGGCGAGCAGGCGCACGGCGGGCTCGGTCCCGCCCTCGGCGATGTGCGCCCGCGCGAGCTCGGGGATCGCGAACGTGAGGAACACGTCGTCGCCGAACTCGCCCCCGAGGGCGCACGCTTCCTCGATGAACCCGCGCGCCGGCTCGCCGCGCCGCAGCGCCACCAGCCCGAGCGCCCAGAGCGCCCGACTCGCGTGGCGCCGGTTGCCGAGGGCGCGCGTCGCCCCCAGGACCTCGTCCAGCACCGCTTCGGCGCCGGCATCGTCGCCGGTCATCAGCAGGGAGATCGCGACCGGGGGACCGGCATAGGCGATGCTCGCGACGTCCCCCACCGCCCGGGCCACCCGGACCGCCTCCTCGCCGCGCTCGATGGCCGCCGCGAAGTCCAGGGCCAGCATCGCGAGGATCGCCCGCCGTCCGAGGGTCTCCGCCAGCCGCGCGGGGCGGTCGGCCTCGCGGAGGATCGCGATCGCCTCGGCGTAGCCGCGCTCCGCCTCGGGGTACCGCCCGAGCGCCCGGTCCATCAGGCCGAGTGCGGCGAGCGCCTCCGCGCGGTCGGGATGGTCCCCCAGGCCGGCGGCGGCCGCCACGGCCCTGCACGCCTCGTCCTCCGCCACCCCGAGCTCTCCGCCGTAGTGCGCGAGGGTCGCGGCAAGCGCGAGGGCGCGCGCGGCCAGCGGCCCCTCCTCGGCGACGCCGGCGAGCGCCTCGGCGATCCACCGGCGGCCCTCGGCGAGGTGCCCGCGAACGAACCATAGGCGCTCCAGGTCGCAGGCGACGGCCAGCGCCTCGGCGTGGCGACCGCCGTCCACCATCCGCCGGAGCGCAGCGCGCAGGTTCGGCAGCTCGGCCTCCAGCCGGTCCAGCCACGCCCGCTGGTCGGCCCCCGTCGTCGCGGGCCCCGCCTCGCAGGCCAGCGCGACGCACCACTCGGTGTGCGCCGCCTCGGCCGCGCCGCGCTCGCCCGTCGCGTCCAGCTCGTCGTGGGCGAACGCGCGGAGCGTCTCGAGCATCCCGACGCGCGCCGCCCCGCCGGGCCCCTCCAGCCGGACCACCATGCTCTTGTCGACCAGCGACGCCAGCGTCTCGAAGAGCCCGTCCGCCGCCCCCGCCCCGGCGGTCACCCGCTCCGCCGCCTCCAGGCTGCAACCCCCGACGAACACCGACAGCAGGCGGAAGATGCGCCGCTCCCCCGCGTCGAGCAGCCCGTAGCTCCACGCGACCGTGTCCCGCATCGTCTGCTGGCGCGCCGGCGCGTCGCGCGGACCCCCGGTCAGCAGCTCGAACCGCCGCGAGAGTTGGGTCAGCATCGCCTCGGGCCGCAGCAGCCGCACCCGGGCGGCCGCCAGCTCCACCGCCAACGGCAGGCCGTCGAGGCGCCCGCAGATCGCGGTCACCGCGTCCGCAGCCTCGGGCGTCAGCCGGAAGTCCGGCTCCACCGCGGTGGCCCGCTGGACGAAGAGCGCGACGGCGGGGCCCGGCTCCAGCTCGCGCACCCGGAACTCCTGCTCCCCCGAGAGCCGGAGCACCGCCCGGCTCGTCACCACCACCTTCACCCGCTCGCAGGCGGAGAGCAGCGCCGCCAGCGCCGGAGCGCCGTCGAGCAGGTGCTCGAACCCGTCCAGCACCACCAGCACCTCCCGCACGCCGAGGTGCAGGATCACCTCGTCCAGCCGTCCCCGCTCCCCCACGTCGCTCAGGCCCAGGTGGAGCGCAATCGCCGCGGGCACCAGGGCGGCGTCCGTGGTCGACTCGAGCGGCACGAAGAGCACGCCGTCGGCGTACCGCTCGCCCGCGAGCGCGGCGGCGCGGGCCGCGAGCCGCGTCTTGCCGACGCCGCCCGCGCCGGTGAGCGTCAGGAGGCGGACG
>DASSBX010000186.1:0-3173 GCA_035698305.1 Miltoncostaeaceae bacterium
CGGCGGGCCGCGCGGCCCGCGAGGCCGCCCTGGCACACGACCACCGGGCGGTGGCGCGCGCCGCCCTGGCGCGCGTCGCAGCGCTCGCGCCGCGTCCGCGGGCCGCCCGCGCGGTCGCCGCCGACCGGCCGGCCGTGCTGCTGCGGGGCAGCGTCTTCGGGGTCCACTCGCTGGCGGGCGTCAACCGTGACCTGGCGCGCGCGTTGCTGCGGCGCGGCGACGTGGAGCTGGGGCTGGTGGACGTGGACGGCGCACGCCTCGACCCGTCCGACCCGGCGTACGCCGCGCTGGAGCCGTCGGTGTCCGGGCTCCTGCCGCGCGCCGATGTCACGGTGCGCCACGCGTACCCGCCGTCGCTGGGGCCGGTGCACCAGGGGCGGGTGGCGCAGTTCCTGCACTGGGAGTACGGGGCGCCGCCGGTCGAATGGGTCCGGGCGCAGCGCGAGCGGCTCGACGAGGTGTGGGTCGCGTCCACCCACGTGCGCGACGGGATGATGGCGGGCGGGATGGACCCGGAGCGGGTGGCCCTGGTGCCGCTCGGCGTCGACCCGGAGCGCTTCCGGCCCGGCGCCGAGCCGCTGGACCTGGGCGACCGCGCCCCCGGCGTGCGGCTGCTGTTCGTGGGCGGCCTGATCTGGCGCAAGGGCATCGACCTGCTGCTGGCCGCCTACGCCCGCGCGTTCGCCGCCCGCGACGACGTGACCCTCGTCATCAAGAGCTTCGGCGCGCGCGGTCCGTATGTGCCGCAGGACGCCGACGCGCAGGTGCGGGCGCTGCAGGCCGATCCCCGCGCGCCGCGGATCCTGCACCTCACCGACCCCCTCGCCGACGACGACATGCCGGGCCTCTACGCCGCCTGCGACGTGCTGGTGCAGCCGTTCCGGGGCGAGGGCTTCGGCCTGCCGATCGCCGAGGCGATGGCGTGCGGCCTCCCCGTCATCGTCCCCGACCGCGGCGCGGCGCGGGACTTCTGCGGGCCGGGGACGGCGATCCTGGTGCCGTCGCGGCCGGTGCCGGTCGACAGCCCGACGATCGGCGGGATGCTGGTGGCCGGGCGGCCGGAGGTGGTGGAGGTGGAGGTGCCCGACCTGGTCGCGGCGATGCGGTCGGTGGTGGACGACCCGGCCCGCGCGCGCGCGACCGGCGCGGCGGCGGCGGCGCACGTCCGCGCCGCGCACACCTGGGACCGCACGGCCGCCGTGGCGGCGGAGCGGCTGCGGGCGCTGGCGGCGTGAGCGGCGGCCTCACCAGCATCGTGGTGCCCTGCCACGACAACCTGCGCTACACCGCCCTGTGTCTGGACAGCATCGCGCGGCACACGCCGCAGCCGCATGAGGTGATCGTGGTCGACAACGGCTGCACCGACGCCACCGCCGGGTGGGCGCGGGCCCACGGCGCCCGGGTGGTGGCCTCGCGGGTGAACCTGGGCTTCGCCGGCGGGGTCAACCTGGGCCTCGCCGCCGCCGCGGGCGACGTGGCCGTGCTGCTCAACAACGACGCCCTCGCCACCCCGGGCTGGCTGGCGGGCCTGCTGGGCGCGCTCGGCCGCGGCGACGGCACCGGCATCGCCGGTCCACGGTCCAACTGGGTGTCGGACGACCAGATCCTGGCGGTCCCGTACGCCGAGGCGCCCTCCGCGGCCCTCGACGCGTTCGCCGCCGCCCGCCACCGCGGCCACGCCGGCGCGGGCCGGGAGGTCACGCGCGTCTCCGGCCTCTGCATGGCGATCGCCCGGCCCGTGATGGACGCGATCGGCGGCTTCGACGCCCGCTTCGAGCTGGGGAACATGGAGGACGAGGACTACGCGCTGCGCGCCCGCCTGGCCGGCTTCCGCCTGCGGGTGGCCGACGACAGCTTCGTCCACCATTTCGGCCACAAGACGTTCGACCTGGTGGACGAGGACTACGGCGCGCTGCTCGAGGCGAACGCGATGCGCTACGCCGCCAAGTGGGACCTGCCGATGCACGGCGACCCGCGCGGCGTCCTGCCGGCCCGCGGGTTCGACCCCGCCAGGGACCGGATCCCGCTCCCGGCCTGAACCGGCCGAATCCCCCATAAGTGTGATTCCGGACCAGGTTGTGAGAACTGTAGGTAAGAACGAGCTGGCGTCCCGAGGCGTGGGAGGGCTGCGAGTCTCGTGAAGCGGGTGATCCTCATCGTCCTCGTCGCCTGTGTGGGTACCGCGGCGCTCGCCGGATGCGGAGAGGAGACGATTGCGCGCGACCAGGTCGTCACCTTGACGCAGGTCGAGACACGGACTGTCGCGCCTCCGGCGGAGGCCGCCGACATGCCGGCGTCGGGCGCGGCGGGGGCAGAGACGAACCGCAGGGCGGCGTCCCGGGGTGAGGGGATCACGGTCCCCGACGTCGTCGGACGAGACCACCAGTTCGCCCAGGACACGATGCAGGCGGCCGGGCTCTACAACCTGGCTGAGGAGGACGCCACCGGGCAGGGACGTGCGCTGTTGTGGGATCGCAACTGGGTGGTCGTGTCCCAGAGCCCGCCGGCCGGTTCTCGTGTGAATGCCGACACGACGATCGTCCTGCGTTCGAAGAAGGACGGCGAGTAGGGGGGCCGGTCGGCAACGACGCGGACCGGCCACGCGTCCACGACTTCCGGCCCTACGAGTCACTCATGCTCGGAGGGAATCGTGAATCACTGGACACGGTGGGTTCTCGTCTGGCTCATCGCCGCGATCGCCATCACCGCGGTGACGGCCGCCTGCGCCACCGAGGAGGAGGGGGGCGCCGCGGGCGATGCGCCGGCGGCGAACGGCTCGCGCAAGGATGGTGGAGGTGGGTCGGGGAACAAGGCGACCGACGATCACACCCCCCACGTGGGTCCCCGGCAGACCGTGATCGTCGACACGCTCACCTGGCGGGTCGGTGCCGTTCGCACCGCGAGCACCGTCGGGGGCGAGTACATCAACGAGACCGCCAACGGGGAGTTCGTCATCGTCGACGTCTCCGTACGGAACGGGAAGGACGAGTCCGTGACGCTGTCCGGGGATCAGGCGACGCTCGTGGCCGGCGGCAAGGAGTACTCGTCCGACACCGCCGCGGCCCTCACGCTCTCCGGGGACACCGGAGAGGAGTCCCTGTTCCTCGAGGAACTGGGACCCGATCTCACGCAGCACGGCACGCTGGTGTTCGACGTGCCACCGGCCGCCCTCG
>DASSBX010000187.1:0-12134 GCA_035698305.1 Miltoncostaeaceae bacterium
CCGGTCGTGATCGACCGGCGTTAGGCGCGGTCGGCGAGGGCGCTCCGCACGGCGCCCTGGACCGGCTCCCCAAGGGTGGGGTGGATGTGGAAGGCGTTCGTCAGGGGCTCGGCGGAGCCCGCCTGGATCGCGACGACCACCGGGTGGATGAGGTCGGCGGCGTGGTACGCCAGCACCTGGGCGCCGAGGATCCGGTGGGTGGCGCGGTCGACCACCGCCTTCACCAGACCGCGCTCCTGCCCCCACGCGCGTGCCTTGCCGCCGGAGAAGCCGGAGGTGGCGACGCCGATGTCGAGGCCCTTCTCCCGGGCCGCCATCTCGGTGAGCCCGATCGCGACGAACTCGGGGTCGGTGAAGATCGCGGCGGGGCCGTGGTCGGGGCCGATGTCGTGCGCGTCGTGGTCGAGGGCGTTGGACGCGGCCCCGCGGCCGAGGGCGCGCGCGGTGTGGGTGTACGCCCCGAAGGGCGGCCCCAGGACATCGCCGGCGGCGTAGTGGCCGTCCCGGCTGGTCTGCAGGCGCGCGTCGACCGGCACGCCCTTCTGGCCGCCGTCGACGCCGGCGCGATCCAGGTGGAGGGCCGCGACGTCCGACGACCAGCCGGCGCCCACCAGGAGGGCGTCGGCGTCGATGTCGCGGGTGCCCCCATCGGCGGTGACGGTCACGCGCACGCCCTCCCCCCGGCGCGCGGTCCGCTCGACGGTGGCGTCGAGCAGGATCTCGATGCCCTCCAAACGCAGCAGCGTCGCGAGCGCGTCGCCCATCTCCGGGTCGGCCGCCATGAGCAGGCGGGGGGCCACCTCGATCAACGTGACGCGGGCGCCGAGCCGCGAGAGCGCCTGGCCGAGCTCGAGGCCGACGGGGCCGGCGCCGATCACCACGAGCCGGTCCGGCAGCTCGCGCCGCACCAGCACGTCGGTGCTGGTGAGGTACGGCGTCGCGTCGAGCCCGGGGATCGGCGGCGGCGCGGGCGTGTTGCCGGTGGCGACGATCACCCGCGGGGCGCGGATGCGCTCACCGTCGACCACGACCGCGCCCGGCTCCTCGAACGCCGCCTCCCCCATCACGAGCCGCAGGCCGGGCAGTGACTCCAGGTACTCGCGGGCCCCGTTCGCCCCCCGGTCGACGATCGCCTGGACGCGGTCGATGACGGCGCCCATGTCCACCCGCACGCCGTCCACGTGGACGCCGTAGCGGGCGGCGGTGCGGGCCTCGTGGGCGATCTCGGCGCTGCGGATGAGCGCCTTGCTGGGGATGCACCCGCGGATGGGGCAGGTCCCGCCGACCCGGTCCCGCTCGATCACGGCGACGCTCGCGCCCGCCTCGACGGCCCGGGCGGCGGCGTTGATGCCGGCCATGCCGGCGCCGATGACGATCAGGTCGACGTCGGACACGGATGGAACCTACCCCCGCGGACCGCGTCGTCCTACGGCTCGCCCGTCACCCCCAACCGGACGGCGGCGCGGCGGGCCGCCCGGATCCGGACCCGTTTGGCCGACGGCCGATCCCTTGGCTACAGTGCGTTCACCACGGAAAGGAGGTGGTCCTATTGCATAGTGACTGTGGAGGTGGCAGTAGCTAGGGGCGTCCCCCCGACGCGCAGCTGCAGCGAGGGGGAGTCGCACCTGACGCCCCTCGGCCAAACCTCTCCTGCCACCGGGGCCCGGGACGGCACACCACCGTCCCGGGCCCGCTTTCTGTCCGGCCCCGCCCCCATCGTCTAGCGGCCCAGGACACCGCCCTTTCAAGGCGGCGGCACGGGTTCGAATCCCGTTGGGGGCATTCCTCCTTCGGCAAGCGACTCTCGGCACGGAACCCGCTTCCCCGACAGCTTCTCGGCCCTCCGGCTCCGGCTCGGGCCGAATGAGCCGAACCGTGACCGTGCTGCTTCCGGAGCCGGTGCCCGGCATGGGTGGGTGGACAGTCCGCGAGCCTGGGCGTCATCCCTGCTCGCGGTGGCCGAAGCGCCGCTCCCGTCGTAGGGAGTCGGGCCCTCGGATACACCGCCGAGTCGGAGGCGCGACCCCACCCCCGCGCCGCGCACGCGTCCTCGCCGAGCGGCGTTCGCCGCGCTCGGGTCCGACGGCGACCACGACACCGGCGCGTGCACGGCGAGCCAGGACGTCCCCGGTGCCGCGTCGTGAGCGCGTGGGGCTCGCCGGCTGGGATCGGGATCTGCCGACGCGGGCGGCGCCGGGCTCCGCGAGCACGGCGTGCCGCTCCCCGCGCCCGGGCGCGGCGGGGGAGGGAGCCAGGCGCCCGCGCCGTGCGCCGTTCACCGCACCGGCGGGCCGGGGCGACGCTCGCCCGAGACGGCGCCGATGACGGCCTGGAGAACCAGGTTGACCAGCGAGATCACGATCGTGGCGCCCACGTAGGTCCAGAACCCGTCGATCGTGAAGTCCGGCGCGATCCACTCGGCCAGCGCCAGCATCGCCACGTTCAGCGCGAAGTACGCGAGCCCGAACGTGAACACGATGAGTGGGAGGGTGAGCAGCGCGAGCAGCGGCTTCAGGAACGCGTTGCCGAGGGCGAGGACGACGGCGCCGACGATGATCGGCCACCAGCGGCCGATCGTGACGCCGGAGAACAGCCCGTCGACGATGATCAGCGCCACCACGTTCACGCCCACGGCGACGATGAGCCACACCAGGAAGGACTGGCCCTCCGGGCGCCGCCGCGACACCATCACCACCCGCTGCGGCCCGCCGTCGGTCACCGGACGACCATAGACGGGGCCGCGCGCCGGCGTCAGCCGGCGGCGAGCCGCTCGAGGGTCATGCGGTCCACCTCCCCCGTCGCGTCGAGCGGCATGCGCTTCGGCACGACGATCTCCTCCGGCCGGCCGGATGCCGCGCAACGGGCCGTGTTGTCCCTCCCGGGCGGTTGGGGTCAGATTGACGCGTCATGGGACATCGCGGCCGCCACCGAGCGCTGCGCCTCGCCACCGCCGGCGTCGCGGTGGCGCTCGCCGCACCGGCCCTCGGCGGCTGCGTGCGGCTGCTGACGCTCACGCCGTCCCAGCACCCACTCGACCAGGTTGCGCTGACCGTCGAGGTCTGCGCGGTCGACGGCGCCGCGTGCCCCCAGGGCGCGCTCCCCGTGAACGCGAGCACCGGGATCGGCCAGGCGCTGCTCGGCTTCCGCGTTCCCGGGGCGACGGACCCGCCGGCGGGCTTCGACTCGACCGACCCCGCCGGCGTGGTGAGCTTCTCGCAGAGCGCGACGTTCACCGCCGAGCTCGAACGGCTGTCGCCGGCCGGTCCCGGCCGGCGATGGGTGGGTTACGTGTCCAACCCGCTGAGCTACACCTCCGGTTCAGGGCCGCAGCGCTTCACGGCCTCGGCCCGCTTCACCCTCCGCCAGGGTCCCGACGGGACTCCGTTCGGACGACCGTTCCGCTACCGGGTGGTGGCGGGCTCGCGGGTGAGCCAGGGCAGCTTCCCGCCGTCCCGTCCCGTCACCTGTGGCGCCGGCTCCCTCGACGAGGCCTCGGCCGACAGCTCGACGATCTGCGCGAACTCGCCGCCGGTCTCGGCGCTGGGCTCCGACCTGACCTTCGCGACGCGCGACGCCGGCGTGCTGGCCGATCAGGCGAAGGCCGTCGCGGCGCCCGGCTCGCTCGCCGCCATTCCCTTCATCGTCGCCTACTCGGGCGCCGGCGGCGACGAGGCGCCGCGCCTTTCGCTGTCGGCCTCGACCACCCTGCCGGGCGCGACGCCGACGCCGACGCCGAACGTCCTGGTCCCGGCGGCCGACGGGTCGAGCTCGGCGCTGGTCACGGTGAACGTGCCGACGGGCGCCAAGCCCGGCGCCTATGAGGTGCGGCTCACCGCCACCGCGCCGAGCGTCTTCCGCTTCCTGCCGATCGTCGTCTCGCTGCAGCAGGACACGGGCAACCCGCGCAGCCGGACGGGCGTGGGGACGCTCACGGTCCCGACCCCGTCCGAGCTGGCCCGGGCCGGCGACGTGACCATCCGCGACGCACGCGCCGTCGTGCGCTTCCGTCGCAGCCGGTCGCGCGGGTTCATACAGGTGCGCGGCACGGCCTCGGGCGGCGCTCGACGGCTCAACGTCCTGGTGCAGCGGCGCGGTCTGGTGCGCTCCCTCGGACGCACTCCGACCGTGCGCGCGAGCGCCTTCCGGTCGCTCCCGGTGCGTCCCGGCGCCTTCCGCAAACGCATCCGGATCCCGGCGGGCTTTCTTCCCGGGCGTTACACGGTCAGCCTCGCACCGGTGACCGCCGACCAGGTGGCGCTGCCCCAGCGTCGGGCGACGGTGCTCGTGCCCGCCCCGCGGGAGGGGGTGGTCGACTCTGCGTTCGTGAGCGCCAGCCGCAGGGGCCCGTCGGTGCGCCGCTTCACCACGCGGCCGCGGACCCTCTTCGCCAACTTCCGCCTCGCCCCCGGCGCACTGCCCGCCAAGGGCCGCGCCAACCGTCTCACGATCCGCTGGTTCCGCAACGGGAAGACCATCGGTCGCCTGGAGCCGCGGCCCCGCAAGCGGTCGCTGTCGGCCTTCGTGAGGCTGCGCAATCGGGCGCCGGTGCCGCGCGGGCGCTACCGGGCCGTCCTGCGGTCCGGGCGGACCGTGGTTGCGGTGACCACTGTCCGCGTCGGCTGACGGGCCGGGGTCGCCTGCGACGCCAGCGGCGTCGACCGCGCCGACGCAGCATGCCGAGGTCCTCGGGGACGCGCCCGGGCGTCGCGGGACTCAGCACGACAAGGCTCCAGAACGCCCTGCTGATCCCTGACGGGAACGCGGCCCTCCAGGGCGGCGGCACGGGTTCGAATTCCGTTGGGGGCATCCCGCCCGGGCCGCCGGACCTCCTGGGTGTCAGGCGTGCGGCGAGACGTACTCCCCCACCGGGGCGCGCAGTCCGACGGCGAGCCGGTTCCAGCCGTTGATGGCGACGATCGCGTACGTCAGTGCGACGATCTCCTCGTCCGTGAAGACCTCGGTCAGCGCCTCGTAGTCGGCGTCGGGCGCGCCGGTGTCGGCGACCCGGGTCAGGGCCTCGCACCACGCCAGCGCCGCGCGCTCGCGTTCGCTGTAGAAGGGCGCCTCCCGCCAGGCGGCGAGCACGTGCAGGCGCTGCTCCTCCTCGCCGAGGGCGAGGGCGTCCTTGCCGTGCATGTCGAGGCAGTGCGCACAGCCGTTGATCTGGGACGCCCGGAACTTCACCAGCTCGAGCAGGAGAGGCTCCAGCCCGCTCTCGTGCGCCGCGTCCTCCAACGCGAGCATGCCGCGAAAGCCGGCGGGCCAGGTGGCGCGGTAGTCGAGACGCATCCTTCCCCCCAACGACGAAATACCACAGTCGGTTATGTGGAAATGATAGCCCCGGGCCCGGGGTGACAACCTTCGGGCGTCCCCCACCGGCCGCCGGGAGGTGCCGTGGACCTGTTCGTCCTGTTCCTCGTTTCCTTCGTCGTCGCCGTGGCGTGCGCATGGGCGTGCGCCAAGCTCGCCCTGCGCAAGGGGCACGACCCCGTCCTCTGGGCGGTCCTCGGCTTCGTGATCCCCATCGTCGCGGTCTGCGTGATCGCCGTGCTGCCCGCGTCGGACCGCCGGGCCGGCGGCTAGCCGGAGCGCACGCGGGCCTCCCGACGTGCGCTCGCGGGGGAAACCGCAATACGCTCGCCCTTCACGGCTCCGGACCCGGGAGGACCGATGACCACACGGCGTGGAGGGACGAGGGGCAGGAGGGGACGGCGGCGCGCCGGCGCGCTCGCCGCGGCGCTGGCGGCGGCGGGCACGGTCGCCGCGGTGGTCCCCGCGGCGGCCAGCGCGGCGTGGGCCGACCCCCAGACGATCTGCACCACCTGCAGCGAGTCGGACGGGCTCGTCAGCTTCGCCGAGGCGCCGAACGGTGCCGCGGTTGCGGCGTGGCACGGGAATCAGGCGACCCTCGTCGCATACCGCGGCCCGAAGGACGACACGTTCGGCACCCCGTTCACCGTCGCGAGCGGCGGCAAGCCGGAGTTCGTGCGGGCCGCCATCGGCGCCGACGGCACCGCCGCGGTGTCCACCTGGCTTCCCGCGGTCCCCAACAGCCAGGTCATCGCCCGGCGCACGCCCACCGCCGCCGCGTGGACCGTGCTGCAGGCCCCCGACGGCGGCACCAACGCCCACGTGGCGGTGGGCGGCGACGGCTCCATCGTGGTGGCGGAGTGGATCGTGAACCCGACCACCCCGTCCGACCAGAAGCTCAACGCCTACCGGCTGCCGCCCAACGCCACGGCGTTCTCGGCGGCGACGACGCTGTACAGCCTTGCGACGCCCTTCACGTCCCAGCAGGGCATCGCGCTCGCCGGCAACGGGGAGGGCCAGTTCGTCGCGGCCGTCACCCTCTCGGGCGGGGGAGCCACCCAGACGCAGGCGACGGCGGCCTACTCGGCCGACGGCACCGCGTGGCAGCCGGTGGAGAAGGTCGGCGCAGCCCCCTCGACCCTCACGGCCCTGGGCGTCGACCCGGCCGGCAACGCCCTCGCCACGTACACCGGGGGCGCCCAGCCCCAGTCGGTGTTCCGCTCGCACTTCGGCGACGCGTGGACGTCGCCGACCCCCGTGCCCGCCGGAGCAGGCCGCACCATGGACTTCGACCAGGCCGGCAACGCCGCCCTGCTCGGCACGTCCGGCACCGGCAACGACGTGTGGGGCTACACCGTCCGCAACGGCGGCACCGGTGGGTACACCGCCTCGGCGCCCCTCGGCTCCCCCGGCGGCAGCGCCGGGCTCGCCGTCTCGCCCGCGGGCGACGCACTGGTGGTGCGCTCGGCGGGTGCCAGCCTCACGTCGTCCTGGGGCTCCACCCTCACCGGCGCCGCCCTTGGCAACGACGACGCCCTCCCCGGGTCGGGCGCCCGGACCCTGATCGGCGTGGGGGCCGACCAGAACAGCCTCGGCACCGCCGTGTGGGCGAGCGCGCCCGCTTCAGGCCTGGGCAGCGTCTTCGCCTCGACCCGCGCGCCGGGGGCGGGGGGCACGGTGACCCTGTCCACCTCGCAGCTGCTCACCAACCAGCGCATCTCGCAGGCCGCCGTGCTGCGCTCCAACGGCGCGCTCAACGCGCTCGACGCCGGCCTGCCGGCCACGGCGTTCCGCTTCGGGGCGTTCGGGGCCGCCGCCTTCGGCCCGAGCGTCCCGGTGACCGGGACCGTCGCGCCCACCACCCCGTCGAACGCGCGCGGCTACGCCGTGGCCATCCCCAAGAAGTCCGGGAGCGGGGGGACGGTGGCGCTCACCCAGGAGCAGCTGCTCATCAACCAACGCATCTCGCAGGCCGCGGTGCTGCGCTCGAACGCCGTGCGCGACCGCCTGGACGCCGGCCTCACCGCGTCGCAGATCGGCGCCGGGGCCATCTCGACGCCCAACCTGCTGCGCGGGCTCACGTTCGGCGCCCTCGGGGCCAACGCGCCCGGGACGCCGATCACGGTGCCGACGGCGTCCGGCGGCGGCGGGAAGGTCACGCTCACCGCCCAGCAGATCCTGATCAACCAGCGCATCTCGCAGGCCGCGGTGCGCCGCTCCAACCTCAACATCGCCCGCCTCCAGGCGGGCCTCACGCAGGACCAGGTGGCGCCGGCGGGGATCGCCTCCCAGAACGTCACGCCGGGCGTCGCGCCGTGACGCGCTGAGGCGGGCGCTCCCGGGAACGGGGCGCCCGCCTCAGGCCGAGGCGGCGTCGACGAGCCCGGTCACCAGGGCGGCCGCCTCGGCGCGGTCCGCGCCGGACGCCGTGAGCGACCGCCACGTCGAGAACGCCAGCGCGTGGCGAAGCGCCACGAGGAGCAGGCGGCGGCGCCTCCCGCGGGCGCCGTGCCCGGCGGCGAGGACGCGCGCGGCCTCGTCCAGGTACGCGTCCAGCGGGGCCACCGCGTCGCGGGCGAAGTCGACGAGCTCGGCATCCCGCAGGACGTTGCCGAACATCGGCGCCGTGCGCTCGTAGTAGGCGTACAGCTCGTCCAGGGCCAGCTCGAGCCGCTCGTCCGGATCGCGGACGTCCCGCCACGCGGCCAGGTCGGGCCACGGGTTGGCGGCGAACCAGTGTGCCGAGCACGCGTCGAACAGGTCCGTCTCGGTCGGGAAGTGGCGGTAGAGGGTGCGGCGCTCCACCCCGGCGCGCTCGGCGACGGCGCTCAGCGTCGTCCGCGCCGGCCCGACGGTGCCGTGCAGCTCGATCGCCGCCTCCGTGATCCGCAGGCGCGTGTCGGCCACCTGCTCGGCGCGCTTGCGCAGCTCGTACTTCCGCCTGGGTGCCATTTCGTGACTCATCGATGTGTCATGGATATTGACACACGACGACGCGAGCGGGTAGCGTCGCTTCCGCGACACATAACTGTGTCGCGAAATTTCCACCCGAGAGGAGCACGCCATGACGACCACACTGACCGCCACGACCGCCACCCCGGAGCGGGTGCTCGCCGCCGTCGTGGACGGCATCAACACCGGCGACCTCGACGCGCTCATGAACCTGTACGAGCCCGGTGCCGCCTTCGCGGCGCAGCCCGGCGTCCTCGCCCACGGGCTCGCCGGCATCCGCGGATCCCTGGCCGGCTTCGTCGGGCTCCACGGCGAGCTGGACCTGCGGGTCACCCGGGTCCTGGAGGTCGGCGACCTGGCCCTCGTGGCCGGCACCTGGACGTTCGAGGGGACGGACCCGGACGGCGAGCCGGTGCGCCTGGCCGCCGACAACGCGGACGTCCTGCGCCGCCAGCCCGACGGCACGTGGCGGTTCGTCATCGACAACCCGTGGGGGACCGCCTGATGATCACGATGCCATGGAGTTCGGCGCCCACCTCCCGCTCATCCCGATGCCGTCGGGGCGATCCGCGCCGTGGACGCTCCGCGACTACGCCGCGACCGCGGCGGGGCTGGGCTACCGCTGGCTCACCGCCAACGACCACCTGGTGTTCCGCCGCCCGTGGCTCGACGGCCTCACGGCACTCGCGTCGGTGATCGACGCGTCGGGGGACATGGGGTTGGCGACCACCGTCTGCCTGCCGTCGGTGCGCGGCCCCGTGCCCACCGCGAAGGCGTTCACGGCCCTCGACCTGCTCTCGGGCGGGCGGTTCGCGGGCGGGGTCGGCCCCGGCTCGGGCGAGCGCGACCTCGTCGTCGCCGGCGCCGACCCCCGGGGCCGGTTCGACCGGTTCGACGAGGCGGTCCGGGCGCTCCGCGTGCTGCTGCGGCGCGACCCGGGCCCCTTCGAGGGCCGCGCCTTCTCGACCGCCGGCGTCGACCTGGAGCCCCCGCCCCGCCCGGGACGGCCGCCGATCTGGATGGCGGGATGGGGCCGGCCGCGCGGCCTGCGCCGGGCCGCCGAGCTCGGCGACGGGTGGCTGGCGTCGGCCTACAACACGACGCCCGCCGGCTTCGCCGCGTCGTGGTCGGCGGTGCGCGCCCACGTCGCCGCCCGCGGCGGCGACCCCGACCGGTTCGCGAACGGGGTGGCGACCGCGTGGACGTACGTCACCGAGGACCGGGGCGACGAGGAGCGGATCCTGCGCGACGTCCTGGCGCCGCTCCTCGGCAGGCCCGCCGAGGACCTGGCCGCCCTGGCGCTGCCGATCGGGCCGGCCGAGCGGTGCGCCGAGCGGGTGGCGGCGTTCCGCGACGCGGGCGCGCAGCGGCTGCTCATCTGGCCGCTGGGCGACGAGCTCGCCCAGCTCGCGCGCTTCATGGAGCGGGTGGCTCCGCACGTGGCGGCGGGCTGAGCCCCCGCCCTCCGATTACGCTCCCCGGGCCCAGACCCGACCCCGGGGGCCCGTGAACCGCAGCGCACGCCGCACGCCGGGTGGGACCCACCTCCTCCTGGCCGTGCCGACGCTCGGGTTCTCGCTGGCGGCGACCACGGTGGGGACGTACCTGCCGGTGATCGTCGCCCAGGGCGACGGATCCCCCACCGCGATCGCGGCGCTGATCGCGGTGGAGGGGGTCATGGCCCTGTTCCTGCCGGTGCTGATCGGCGCCCGCTCCGACCGCCTGGTCACCCCGATCGGGGGGCGGCTGCCCTTCGTGCTGGCAGGGGTCCCGGTACTCGCCGCCGCCCTCGTGCTGGTGGGCTTCCAGGACGAGATCGTCCCGGCCCTGGCGGTGGTCGTCGTGCTGTTCGGGGCGTACTACGTCGCCTACGAGCCGTACCGCACGCTCTACCCCGACCTGGTGCCGGAGCGCGACGCGGGCCGGTCGCAGAGCGCCCAGGCCGTCGCCCGCGGGGTGGGCACCGCCCTCGCCCTCGTCGGCGGCGGCCTGCTGCTCGCGATCGCCGAGCCGGTGCCGTTCGCCGCCGCGGCGGGGATCCTGCTGGCGACGGTGGGGGCGTTCGCGTGGGTCCTCCTCCGCCGCGACGAGATCCTGCAGCAGGAGCCGGGCGACGCGATGGGGGCCGTCGACGCGTACCGGGCCGTCGGCCGGCTGCTGGTCCGGCGGCCCGCGATCCGGGCGTTCTTCCTGGCGAACGCCCTGTGGGAGGCCGCCCTCGGCGCCATCCGCACGTTCGTGGTCCTGTGGGTCACGACGGGCCTGGGGCTCAGCCTCGTCGCGACGGCGGGGGTGGTGGGGGCGGCGGGCGTGTGCGTGCTGCTCGGGGCGGCCGTCGCCGGCGTCCTGGCGGAGCGGTTCGGAACCCGGCAGGTGGTCCGGTGGACGGCGGTCACCTACGGCGCCCCGATGGTCGTCCCGTTCCTGTCCGACGACCCCGCCCTGCTCGTCCCGATGATCCCCGTGATCTCGGCGAGCGCCGGCGTGATGATGGCGCTGCCCTACGCGATGCTCATCCCCATGATGCCGCGGGCCGGGCACGGCCTGCTGACCGGGCTGTACAGCATGAGTCGCGGCGCCGGGATCGTGGTGGGGCCGCTCCTGGCGGGCGCCGCCATCCAGGCGCAGCGCGCCCTGGACACCCCCCTCGGCACGGTGCCCTACTCGGCGCTGTGGCTGGTGGCCGGCGCGCTCCTGCTCGCCAGCGTCCCCCTGCTGGGGGGCATGCACGCCGCCCCGCGTGCCCGGTGAGGCTGCGCCGGGCGGGAGCTGCCGCCATGATGTCGGCATCGTCGCCCCGTTCCACATGCGCCGCGCCCTCGCCTTCCTCGCCGCGGCGCTCGCCGTCGCGTGCCTGTTCGCCGCGGCGCAGGCGCGGGCGGCGCCCGTCCGCGACGACGGCGACCCCCAGATCTCGGTGATCGCCCGCGGCCTGACCGTCCCGTGGGACATCGCGTTCCTGCCCGATGGCCGCGCCCTCGTCACGGAGCGTCCGGGCCGCGTCCGCATCATCACCGCGGACGGGCGGCTGCTGCCCGCCCCGGCGGCCACGGTCAGCGTGACCGCCGGCGCCGAGGGCGGGCTGCTCGGGGTGGCGGTCGACCCGCAGTTCTCGGCGGGCCAGCCGTTCGTGTACCTGTCGCTCGACGTCGCCGGGCAGTACCAGGTGCAGCGCTGGCGCCTCTCCGGCGACACCCTCGCCTACGACGGGACCCCGCTGACCGGGGTGCCCGCGGACGCGTCGGTGCACGTCTCCGGCCGCATCCGGTTCGGCCCCGACGGGGCCCTCTACACCGGCACCGGCGACGACCGCGTCGGCAGCCGCGCCCAGCAGGCCGGCTCCCTGAACGGGCGCATCCTCCGCATCCCCGCCGGCGCGTTCCGCGGCGGCCCCCAGACGCCCGAGGTGGTCGCGATGGGGCTCCGCCATCCCCAGGGCCTGGCCTGGCAGCCGGGCACCGGCCAGCTGTTCGCCACCGATCACGGCGCCAGCGGGTTCGACGGCGCCAGCGGCAACGACGAGCTCAACGCGATCGTCCCGGGCGGCAACTACGGGTGGCCGCTCGCCCGCGGCACCGATCCCGGCGGCTTCATCGGGCCGGTGCGGCTGTGGGTGAACACCATCGCGCCGGCCGGCATCGCGTTCGTCAGCCAGCCCGGCTCGACGTGGACCGGCAGGGCGATCGTGACGGCGCTGCTCGGCAAGCAGCTGCGCCTGCTCACGTTCTCGGGGACGCAGGTGACCGACGACCAGCCGCTCTACGTCAACCAGTACGGCCGGCTCCGCGCCGTGACGGAGGCGCCCGACGGCTCGATCTGGGTGTCCACCAGCAACCGCGACGGCCGGGGCAGCCCCGTCGCCGACGACGACC
>DASSBX010000188.1:0-2508 GCA_035698305.1 Miltoncostaeaceae bacterium
GGGGGCGGGATGACCGGGGCGTTCGACCCGCTGCCCCCCGGCGTCGAGGTCGTGCCCGCCTGACCCCGGGCCCGTCGGGGGTCAGCCGCCCTCCGCGGCGACCTCCACGATCGACGCGTCGATGAGCCACTCCACCGGCGCGCGGTCGTCGGTGTAGACCTCGCCGCCCGTCAGGGCGGGCGCCAGGCGCGCGCCCGCCGCCCGCTGCACCTCCTGCAGCCCGGCCGGCGCCGCGGCCGCCCGGAGGGCGTCGCCCGACAGGGGTGCGTCGCTCGCGACGAGGATCGTGTTGATGTCCTCGCTCGGGTCGCGCATGACGTGGGCGAAGGCGGTCCCCATCGTCGCGGCCAGCACCTCCTCCAGGCGGTCCGACCCCTCCGGGTGGCCCACGTTGACCATCACGGTTCCCCCCGGCTCCAAGTGGTCGTGGACCTCCTGGAAGAACTCCTTCGTGACCAGGTAGAACGGGATGTACGGCTGGCGGTAGGCGTCCACCACGATCGCGTCCCAGCGGCGGTCGGCGGTCCGCAGGAAGGGTCGGGCGTCGGCCGTGTGCAGGTGCAGGTCGGGGCCGCGCAGGTCGAACAGCCTGCGGCCGACGTCGTGCAGCGCGCCGTCGATCTCGACGCCGTCGACCCGGGCGGCGGGGTAGTAGTGGCCGTAGGCCCGGGCGGTCGTGCCGGCGGCGTCGCCCAGGATGGCGATCGACCGGGGGGCGCGGCCCGAGGCGAGCGGCAGCACCAGGAACTCGTCCCAGTAGTTGCCGGTCAGGTACGTGCCGGGGTGGTACACCGAGTGGGTCGCCTGGCCCTCGTTCAGCTCGAGGCGGCGCGAGCCGTCGTCGCGCTCCAGGACGCGCGCGTAGCCGTACTGGGTCTCCTTCTCCCAGATCACCCGCCCCGTGCCGGTCGCCTTCGTGACGCCGACGGGCAGCAGCAGCAGGGCGGCGCACGCGAGGGGGGCGAGGGCGGCGCGGCGCGGCAGGCCGATCAGCGACACGAGCCCGAGCGCGACCGCGAACACCAGGAAGGTGCGGCGGGTGCCGGCGAACGGGATGAGCACCAGGGCCGCGAGGAACACGCCGAGGAGGCTGCCGAGGGTGGAGATGGCGTAGAGCCGGCCGCTCACGCGTCCCGCCTCCTCCACGGATGCGACGGTCAGGCGGATCGCGTAGGGCGAGACGGTGCCGAGCAGCACGACCGGCACGGCCACCAGCGCGCACACGGCGACGAGCGACCCGACGAACGCGCCGACGCTGATCTCGTCGAACGCCTCCACCGACGTCCGCAGGAAGGGGCCGGACACGAAGGGGACGACGGCCAGCAGCACGCCGGCGGCGAGGGTCAGCAGCGACAGGCCGCGCAGGCTCGGGCCGCGGTCGGCCAGGCGCCCGCCCAACCAGTAGCCGGCGCTGAGGGCGACCAGCACGGTGGCGATCGTGTTGGCCCAGATGATGGTCGACGCGCCGAACCACGGTGCCAGGAGGCGGGCCGCGGCGATCTCGGTGCCCAGGCTCGCCGCGCCCACGACGAACACCACCACCAGCACCAGGCGCCCGTCGGCGGCGGCGCGCGGCGGCCGGGGCGCGGCGGTCGGCGAGGAGACGCTCATTGGCGCCACGACGGTACCGGTCGCCCGCCGCCGCCGTCGCGAGGGGCGGGCCGGCGCGGGTGTTCCCGGACGGGCGTGGGGGCCGATCGCCGCCGGTCGGGGTGAGTGAAGACACATGCTCACCTGGCCGTCCGTCGGTTGATTGCGCACCCGCGCCGTGCGAACCTCAGGGGACTTCGCAACAAACGGCACGAGGAGAGGCAATGCGGGTCAAGCACGCGATGAGCCCGATCTCCGCGATCGTCGGACCCGAGCACACCCTCCAGCAGGCGGCCTCGCGGATGGTCCAGCACGCCACCGGTGCCGCGGTGGTGCTCGACGGGACGCTGCCGGGGCCCGCCGTGGTCACGGAGCGCGACCTGCTGCGCGCGGTCGCCGGCGGCCTCGACCCGGACGCGGCCTTCGTGGAGGACCACATGACCGGCGAGCTGGTCACGGCGGCGCCCGACTGGCCGATCGCCGACGCCGCCGCCCTGATGGTGAAGCACGGCGTGCGCCACGTCCTGGTCTTCGACGGCTCGGAGCTGACGGGCATACTCTCGATGCGCGACGTCGTCCGGGTGGGGGGGCTGGTCCCCGTGGCGGAGGCGGCCGCGTCGGCCGGACGCGCCGCACGCTGAGCCGCTGACGACGCGGCCGCCGGCGGGGGTCGCCCCGCCGGCGGTGGCCGCGCGCGGGACGGGGCGGGCCCACGGCGCCCGCACCCGTCAAGGCGGGGGCCGCCGGTGCCGATGCGTCGGACGTGAGCGGCCAGTTCAGGGTCCGGCTCGAGCAGGTGCTCGACCATCGCGCCCGGCGGGAGGACATGGCGCGCCAGGAGCTGGCGCAGGCGATGGCCGCCGTCGCCGCCCAGCAGCAGAAGGCGGTGGCCGCCACGGCCCGGCTCGACGCGGCGCT
>DASSBX010000189.1:0-2229 GCA_035698305.1 Miltoncostaeaceae bacterium
GAGCTCGTGGCGCGCGCCCGGGCGGTGCTGGCCCGGGAGGCCCGGCTGCGGGAGGCCGATGCGCGGGCCGCCGGGCTGCGGGAGCTGACCGACGGCAGCCGCGACCTGCTGGCCCGGATCGCCCCCGACGGCACGGTGCTGTTCGCGTCGGGCGCGGCCCGCCCCATCCTGGGGCACGACCCCGACCGCATGCCCGGCACCAACCTCCTGGACCTCTGCCACGTCGCCGAGCGGGAGGCCGTGGCGGCCGCCCTCGCCGACGACCGCGGCGGCGTGGTGCTGCACCGCATGCGCCGCCTCCACGGCGGGTGGGTGTGGATGGAGACGACGGTGTCGCCGGTGCTCGGCCCCTCCGGGCGCCTGCTGGATGTGCGCATCGACGGCCGTGACGTGACCGAGCGGCGCCACGCCGAGTCGGAGCGCGCCGGCCTGGCGCGCATCACCGCCGCCGTCGCGGCGGGCGCCGACCTGGCCGACGTGGCGGCGCTGACGGCGCGGGAGGCCGCGGGCGCCCTGGGCGTGGAGGCGGCCGCCGTCGCGCGCCTGCACGGCGACGAGGCGGTGGTCATCGCCGCCTCGGGGCCGGGGATGCGCCCGGGCGACCGGATCCCGCTGGGGCCGCCGCGCCCGGGCCGCGCCGTGGCCCCGGTGCGGGTGCACGGAGGGGTCTGGGGCATGGTCCTCGCCGCCGGCGCCGAGGCGGACGGCGCGGACCGCCTGGCGCAGCACGCCGACCTGGTGGGCCTGGCGGTCGCCAACGCGCGCGCCCACGAGCGCCTCGTCGCCCTGACGCGCACCGACGGGCTCACCGGCCTGGCCAACCACCGCGCGTTCCGGGAGCGGCTCGAGTCCGACTCGGCCCGCGCGCGCCGCACCGGCTTCCCGGTGTCGCTGGTGATCGTCGACCTGGACCGCTTCAAGCGGGTCAACGACACGTGGGGCCACCAGGCGGGCGACGCCGTGCTGCTCGAGGTGGCGCGCCGCCTGCAGGCGTGCGCCCGCCGCGGCGACCTGCCGGCCCGCATCGGCGGCGAGGAGCTGGCGTGGCTGCTGCCCGACACGGGCGTCGCCGCCGCGCGGGACGCCGCGGAGCGGCTGCGGCGCGCGATCCGCGACACCCCGATCCCACCGGTGGGGACGGTCACGGCGTCGCTCGGGGTGGCCGAGCTCGGGCCCGGCGGGCCGGACGACCTCGTCCGGCGCGCCGATGCGGCGCTCTACCGGGCCAAGGACGACGGCCGAGACGCCTGCGTGGTGGCCGAGGCCGTCACGGCATCTCCGTCCGGCTGAGGCGCCGGGCGGCCGAGCGGACGGAGACGGCGATCACGATCGCCAGCACGACCACGGCCAGGACGGCCGAGAACTCCGGGGCGTTGACGTCGACCACGCCCTCCACGGCCAGCACCCGCCCGTACGCGGCGATCGAGAGGCGGTCGGCCGACGCCGCGAACGTCGCGATCGACCCCTCCCACAGCAGGATGTAGAGCACGCCGAGCACCACGGGCCGGCGGGTGACGGTCGACAGCCAGGCGGTCACCGCGCAGTAGCAGAGCGTCGCGGCGAGCATGCCGGCCAGGGGCCAGAGGATGCGGCCGGCGGTCGTGTCGCCGCGCAGCGCGACCACCCCCGCGACGACCATGGGCGGCGCCAGCAGCGCCGCCGCCACCGTCCACGACGCCAGCACCTTCGTCACCACCAGCCCGAGCCGCGACTGGGGCGTCGACAGCAGGTAGAGGATGGTGCCGTCCTCGCGTTCGTCGCCGATCGCGCTCGACCCGATCACGACCGCCACGAAGGCCGCGACGGTGGGGATGATGAGCCGCTGCACGAGGCGGGCCCAGAACACCTCGGGGTCGATCTCGCCCGCCGAGGCGAACACGACCGCCGGGATCACCGGGACGAGCGCCAGCAGGGCGAGCGCCAGGGTGCGGCGCCCGTCGAGCAGGCTGCGCACGGTGAGCCGGTAGACGGGCGCGATGACCACGCCGGCGGCGGTCACCGGCCCACCCCGCGGGCGCGCTCGTGCAGGTAGGCGTACACGCTCTCCAGGTCGTCGCCGACCGGCTCCACCCGGCGCAGGCGCGCGCCCACGTCGCGGGCGACCCGCGGCAGCGAGCGGCTCAGGCCGTCGACGTCGGCCGACTCGACGAGGATCGACCCGTCGTCGAACCGCACCGACTCCACCAGGCCGTGGCCCACCAGCTCCCGCGCGAGCGCGCGGCCCTCCGT
>DASSBX010000190.1:0-4425 GCA_035698305.1 Miltoncostaeaceae bacterium
GCACGGTCATGCCCCAAGCGTTCCCGCCCGACGTCCGTGACACCGTGTGGAGGGAGGTCCGCGACCGGCTGCGCGCCACCCTCAACACGCAGGTCTACGAGTTCGCGTTCGCCGGCGCGAGGCCGGTGGAGCTCACCGACGACCGCATCCTGCTGGCGGTGGAGAGCGAGCTGCTGCGCAACTGGATCCGCCAGCGGTACCTGGCGCTGCTGAAGGACGCGTTGTTCGAGGTACGCGGCGCCGACCTGGACGTCCAGATCGAGGTGGCCGCCGCCGAGGAGGGCGCGCCCGCCGAGCCCGCCGTGGCGTCCGAGCCGGCGCCGGCGCCCCGCGTGCACCCGACCGCGCTTCCGGCGCGCCGCGCGAGCGGCCTGCAGCCGCGCTTCACGTTCGAGGCCTTCGTGACCGGGCCGTCGAACCGCTTCGCCCACGCCGCCGCCCTCGCGGTGGCCGAGGCCCCGGCGCGCGCGTACAACCCGTTCTTCATCTACGGGGGCGTCGGCCTGGGCAAGACGCACCTGCTGCACGCGATCGGCCACTTCGTGGCGGCCAACCACCCCGAGCTCTCGCTCACCTACGTCTCGGTGGAGACGTTCACCAACGAGTTCATCAACGCGCTGCGCGACGGGGGCATCCGCTCGTTCAAGGACCGCTACCGGAGCACGGACATCCTCCTGATCGACGACATCCAGTCGCTGCAGGGCCGCGAGCAGACCCAGGAGGAGTTCTTCCACACGTTCAACGCCCTCCACGACAGCGGCAAGCAGATCGTCATCTCGTCGGACCGGCCGCCGAAGCAGATCGCCACCCTCGAGGACCGCCTGCGGAGCCGGTTCGAGATGGGCCTGATCACCGACGTGCAGCCGCCGGACATCGAGACGCGCATCGCGATCCTCCAGAAGCGCGTCCAGGCCGACCGCTACGTGATCCACGACCCCGAGGTGCTGTCGTTCATCGCCGCGCGGGTGTCGACCAACGTGCGAGCCCTCGAGGGCGCGCTCACCCGCGTGGTGGCGCACGGGTCCATCTCGGGCCGGCGCATCGACGTGGACCTGGCGGGGGAGGTCCTGGAGGACCTGTTCCCCGCCGGCGAGGGGACGCTGTCGATCGAGGTGATCCAGGGCGAGGTGTGCCGCCACTACGGGGTCAGCCACGACGAGATCACCGGCGACAAGCGCACCCGTCGCATCGTGCTGCCCCGCCAGGTGGCGATGTACCTCAGCCGGGAGCTCACCGACGCGTCGCTGCCGCAGATCGGGCGCGCATTCGGCGGCCGCGACCACACCACCGTGATGTACGCGGTGCAGAAGGTCACCAACCAGATGTCCGGGGAGGGCGAGGTGCTCACCGCCGTGCGGGACCTGACGGGTCGCCTGACCGGCCGGCGGGGCGCCCCGTGACGGTGGAGGGACCGGGGGACGGGACGCGTCGCGCCTCCACACCATCCCCCGGCGCGACCCGTCGGGGCGGACCCCCTGGGGACGGCGGTGGAGGGACCGCGCACCCGCCCGGGCTGCGTCCACGGGTGCGTCCCGAGGCGGAACTCCGGCGTGTGCAGGGCCTTCCGGAGATCTCCACCGCGTCCACAGCGCCTATGACCTCCACTGCCCTGAAGATCCAATTCCCTTCTCTTCAGATCAGGGGGGGCCGCGCGGTGTGGAGGACGCCCGCGACCGTCCTCGGCATGGGCTAGGGTCGCGCGGTGCGTCTGGTCTCCCCGAAGGACGAGCTCGCGGGCAAGCTCGCCACCGTCGCCCGCGTCGCGTCGGCGAAGAGCACCATCCAGATCCTGTCCCACGTGCTGCTCCGCGCCGAGGACGGGCGCTGCGAGCTGGCCTCCACCGACATGGAGCTCTCGCTGCGGGTGCCGCTGGAGGCGACGGCCGAGGAGCCGGGCGCCGTGGTGCTGCCCCGCCTGGCCGGCGACATCGTGCGCAGCATGGCCGACGGCCCCGTCACCCTCGAGCACCGCACGAACGAGGGGATCGTCCAGATCACCGGCGGCGGGTCGTCGTTCTCCCTGAACTGTCTGCAGGCGCACGACTTCCCGGAGCTCCCTGCCGACGAGGGGTCGGGGCTCACGCTCCCCGCGGAGCCCCTCACGGAGGCGATCGACCGGGTCGCCCGGGCTGCGTCGCGCGACGAGACCCGGCCGGTCCTGACGGGCGTGCTCCTGCGCCTGGGTCCCGACGGCATGACGATGGTGGCCACCGACTCGTACCGCCTGGCGGTGCGCACCACGCCACTCGAGTCCCCGCCCGCCGACGCGCGGGAGGCGATCGTGCCGGCCCGGGCGCTCTCCGAGGTGTCCCGCCTCGCCGGCCTCGCGAAGGCCGAGTCGGTGGAGGTGGTGCTCACCGAGAGCCAGGCGCTGTTCCGGATCGGCGACGTGCGCCTGACCAGCCGCATCATCGAGGGCCAGTTCCCCGACTACCGCCAACTCGTCCCCGACACGTTCGAGCACGAGGTGGCGTTCGACCGCGCCGAGCTGCAGGGGGTGCTCACCCGGATCGGCGTCCTCGCCCAGCGGAACACCCCGGTGCGGCTGGCGTTCGACGAGGGCGAGGTCACGATCTCGGCCACCAGCGACCAGGTGGGCGAGGGGCGCGAGTCGCTCCCGGCCGGCTTCTCGGGCGAGCGACTGGAGATCGGCTTCAACGTGGAATTCCTGCGCGCCGGCGTGGAGAGCGTCGCCGGCGACGAGGTCCGGCTCGGCCTGATCAGCCCGCTGCGGCCGGGCCTGCTGCGCGGCTCGGGGGATGACTACCGCTACCTCCTCATGCCGATCCGGCTCAACGCCTGAGGCCGCCCGTCCCGGGGACGCCCGCGACTGGTGCGCGCGGCGGCTCGAGGTCGCCGACGTGCGTTGCTGGGACCGCGCGGCCCTGGACCTGCCGCCGGGCCTCATCCTCCTGACGGGCCCGAACGGCGCGGGGAAGACGTCGCTGGTCGAGGCGGTGGTGCTCGGGTGCCTCGGCGTGTCGCCGCGCACGGCGCGCGAGGCGGAGGTGGTGCGCCGCGGCGCGCCGGCGCTGCACGTGACGCTCGACCTCGACGGACCGCCCGGCCCGCACCGCCGCGAGATCGGGTTCGCGCCGGGCGCCGGACGGCGACTGCGGCGCGACGGGGTGGCGGTGCGCTCGCTGGCCGAGTGGCGCGCCCGGGCGGTCCTGGTGTTCCTGCCCGACGAGCTGCGGGCGGTGAAGGGCCCGCCGGCGGCGCGCCGCCGGGCGCTCGACCGGGTTCTGGAGGCCGCGTCCCCCGGCTTCGCCGACGACCTGGTGGGCTACCAGCGCGCCCTGGCGCAGCGCAACGCGCTGCTCCGGCGGGTGCGGGCCGGGCAGGCCTCGGAGGACAGCCTGCCGGCGTGGGAGGCGCAGATGGCGGTGCTCGGGGCCCGCGTGGCCGCGGAGCGTCGCGCGGGCGTGGCGGCGCTGGCGGCGCCGTTCGCCCACTGGTTGGGCGAGCTCGGCGGCGGGACGGCGGGGCGGCTGGAGCTGGAGCCGTCGCCGTCGGGGCGCGAGGACGTCCACGAGGCGACGCTCGAGGCGTACCTGTTGCGGACCCTCGCCGAGCGCCGGCCCCGGGAGATCGCCGCCGCGCAGACGCTCTCAGGCCCCCATCGCGACGACCTCCTGGTCGCCGCCGGCCCGGCCGACCTGCGCCGCGAGGGCTCCCAGGGGGAGCAGCGGACCGCCGCGCTGGCGTTGCTGCTGGCCGCCCGCGACCACCTGCGGGCGCGCGCCGCCCGGCCGATCCTGTTGCTGGACGACGTACTCAGCGAGCTCGACCCGCGCCGGCGCCGGCTGCTGCTGGAGGCGGTCCGGGACGGGGGCCAGACGATCGTGACGACCGCCGACCCCGGGGCCGCCGACGCGCTGGCGGAGCCCCCCGACGCGCTGGTCCGCGTGGAGGGGGGCCGCCTCGCCGCCTGACGTGCCGCCACGCCGTCGGCGCCGCCGCCGCGAACCGGTGGGCGCCGCGGACATGCTCGCGCGGTTCCGGCGCCGCTCGGGCGGCCCGCCGCCTGGCGCCACGGGGTTGGTCGCGGAGGCCTGGCGGGGTGTCGTGGGCCTCGCGGTGGCCGACCACACGGCCCCGCTGCGCCGCAGCCGGGCGGGGGTGCTGACGGTGGCGTGCTCGAGCGCCGCGTGGGCCCAGGAGCTGACGATGCGCCGCGACGAGCTGGTGCGGATGCTCGCCGAGGCGGCCCCCGACGCCGGTGTCACCGGGTTGCGGTTCTCGGTGGCGGACCACGTTCCGGCCGGCCGGCCCCCGCCCCCTCCGCCGCCGCCCCCGCCCGCCCCGGACTCGCGCGACCGGGCCCGGGGAGCGGACGCCGCGGAGGGGATCGCCGACCCCGCCGTGCGCGATCTGGTGGCCCGGGCCGCGACGGCGGCGGAGGCGCGCCGGAACCGGCACCCC
>DASSBX010000191.1:0-11205 GCA_035698305.1 Miltoncostaeaceae bacterium
CCCATGGCGGCGAGGGTCAGGCGCAGGCCCTCCTCCAGCTCCACCGTCGGCTCCCACCCCAGCAACTCACGCGCCAGGGTGATGTCGGGCCGACGCACCGTCGGGTCATCCTGCGGCAACGCCTCATAGACGACCTCCGAGCGGCTGCCGGTGACCCGCAGGATCACCTCCGCCAACTCCAGGATCGTGAACTCCCCCGGATTGCCGATGTTCACCGGCTCATGCCGATCCGAGTCGATCAACCGCAGGAACCCCTCAACCAGATCCGACACATAACAAAAGGAACGGGTCTGATCCCCCGCCCCGAACACCGTCAACGGCTTGTCCGCCAACGCCTGGCGCAGGAACGTCGGGATCGCCCGCCCATCATGCGGCCGCATCCGCGGCCCATAGGTGTTGAAGATCCGCACGATATGGGTGTCCACCCCCTGCTGGCGGTGGTACGCCATCGTCAACGCCTCCGCATACCGCTTGGCCTCGTCGTACACCCCCCGCGGACCGATCGGGTTGACATGCCCCCAGTAGGTCTCCGGCTGGGGATGCTCCTTGGGATCCCCATACACCTCACTGGTCGACGCCAACAGAAACCGCGCCCGGTGGCGCTTGGCCAACCCCAACGCATTGTGGGTGCCGTACGAGCCGACCTTCAAGGTGTGCAACGGCAACCGCAGATAATCGATCGGGCTCGCCGGCGACGCCAGATGGAACACATAGTCCACCGCCTCGGCCACCTCCAGGTGACCGATCATGTCGTGCTGCACGAACCCGAACCGCGGATCACGGATGTGCTCGATGTTCTCCAGGCTGCCGGTGTCCAGGTTGTCGACGCACAACACCCGATGACCCTCAGCCAACAACCGGTCACACAGATGCGACCCCAGAAAACCGGCGCCGCCGGTCACGACAGAAGTGGGCATGTGATCGAGCGTACGGGCCGGGCCCGGTCGGGCGCCACATCCGCCCGACCAGGCCCGTACCTCACCCACCGTTCGGCGAGCCCCTCCGACCGGACAGGCGCCGGCGTCGGTTCGCGGGGGCGGCCGCCGTCACCGGCTCGGCCCCCGGGTCGTCCGACGAGCGGACGCGGAGCGCGTGGGGCGCCAGCGAGCCGTCGCCCTGGAGGTCGATCGACATGCCCACCTCCTCCTCCAGCGCCGCCAGGCGGGCCCCCTCCTCACCGCTCAGCACCTCCGCGATGCGCGGGTTCACGGCCACCGTCACGCGGTCGCTCGCGCGGCCGGCGAGCTGCTGGCGCAGCTCGCGCTCGACGGCGATCGCGTGGGTCTCGTCGCTGGGGATGACCCCCACCCCGGCGCAGGTGGGGCAGATCTCGGTCATGATCTCGCGCGGGCCGTCCGAGATGTTCTGGCGGGTCATCTCCACCAGCCCCAGCGGCGAGATGTCAACGACGAAGGTGCGGGTGCGGTCCTTCGCCAGCGCCTCGTCCAGCGCCGCCTTCACGGCGCGGCGGTTGCGCTCGTCGTCCATGTCGATGAAGTCGATGATGATGATCCCGCCGATGTCCCGCAGGCGCAGCTGGCGGACCACCTCCACCGCCGCCTCCAGGTTGGTCTTGGTGATCGTGTCCTCGAGGCGGTTGCCGCCCTTGCCGACGTTGCGGCCCGAGTTGACGTCGATGACGGTCATCGCCTCGGTGTCGTCGATCACCAGGTAGCCGCCCGACGGCAGCGGCGCGCGGCGGTCCATGGTGGAGCGCAGGCTGGCCTCCACCCCCTTCGCCACGAACAGCGGCTCGTCCTCGGTCCAGTGGCGCACGCGGTCGCCCATCTCCGGCGACGTGCGCCGCAGGAAGCCCTGGATGCGCTCGAACTGGGCCTCGTCGTCGACCAGCACCTCCTCGACGTCCGCGTTCAGCAGGTCGCGAATCACGCGGAGGGAGATGTCGGCCTCCGAGTAGAGGAGGGTGGGCGCCTTCGCCAGCTCGCCCCGCTCCTGGAGGGTCTGCCACAGGCGCTTCAGGAACGCCAGGTCGCGGGCGATCTCGCGGGCCGACGCGCCGGCGGCGGCGGTCCGGACGATCAGGCCGCCCGACTCCAGGGGCAGCGCGCCGCAGATGGAGCGCAGGCGGGTGCGCTCGTCGTCGGGCAGGCGCTTGCTGACGCCGACGCCCTCCCCGAACGGGACGTACACCACGAACCGGCCGGCCAGCGACAGCTGCATGGTCAGGCGGACGCCCTTGGTCCCCATCGGGTCCTTGGTGGCCTGCACCAGGATCTCGTCGCCCCGCTTCAGCAGGTCGGCGATCTGGCGTTTGCGCTTCGGCACGCCGAGGGCGACGACCTCGTCGACGTGCAGGAAGCCGTTCTTCTCCAGGCCGATCTCGATGAACGCGGCCTCCATGCCCGCGAGCACGTTCTCGACCCGTCCCTTCCAGACGTGGCCGACGACGCTGCGCTGGCCGCGCCGCTCGATGTAGCACTCGGACGCGCGGCCGTCCTCCATGATGGCCACGCGGGTCTCGGCACGGTCGACCGAGACCAGGATCTGCTTCTTCAGGGCGAGCTCCTCGGTGGATTCGACGTCGCGAGGCCGAGCTTGGCCGCGACGCGGTCGAATGTGGGGCGGAGGGGGTCCAGGGGGAGCCCCTCGACGAGCCCGTGACCGGACTCGAGGCGGGCGAGGGTCGTCTCGCCGACCGCGCGCGTCGCGGTGTACGCCACCGCCCCGCGTGCGGCCCAGCCGACGCCGGGCACCAGGCCCACGGCGGTGCGCGCCGCGGCGCGCCAGGCGAACCCCGCCCCGAACAGGCCGAGGGCCTCGACGGCGCGTTCGGGGCCGAAGCGGCGCCCGTACATGGCCTCGAGCTCGGCGACCAGGCGGATCTGGATGAGGGTGATGCCGGGCATGTCGACGCCCGGGAACGGCAGGGCGCCGATGGCGGCGCTCTGCTTGGCGCGGCGGTCGATCATGTCGGCCGCGACGGCCGTCCGCAGGCCGGGGTAGCGCCACGCGGAGGCGACGGCCTCCTCGCCCAGGTGCGGCAGGATCGCGTCGATCCCCGCCCTGGCCCCGTCCTCGCCGTCCAGGGACGGGACGTGGACGACGTTCGACATCTCGAGGCGCCGTCCGCGGAGCATCCGCTCCTCCATCTCGGCGCGCTCGTCGTCGCCGCCGATCAGCATCGCCAGGGCGCCGCCGCCCTGGCGGCGCCGCGCGACGAGCGCCGGCGCCCCGACCGTGAGGTCGGTGTCGCGCCGCACCGGCAGGATCGCGAGGGCGTCCTCGTCGGGGGCGGTGATGTCGCCGTCCAGGATGCCACGGAGCCGCGCCACGGACGCGGGGTCCCCGGGGAGCAGGTGGATGCGACCGCCGCCCTCCGCGAGGATGTCGGCCTCCCGCGCCGCGCCGGCGATCGGGCGGACCGCGCGCAGGACGGACCCCGCGCGGCCGATCACCCCCACGGTGGGCGCAGGCCCTTCAGCAGGGGCGTCGGCGAGGCGGACGCCCGGCGATGCGGCGCGACGCCGCGGGATGTCCGGGGCGGCGGGATCAGCCGGGCACGGCCGACCGGCGCTGGTGGATGCCGAGCAGCAGGCCGATGGCGACGAGGGTTGTCAGGGTGTGGCTTCCGCCGTAGCTCATGAGTGGGAGCGGGATTCCCGTGATCGGCATGATGCCGATCGTCATCCCGATGTTAACGAACACCTGGAAGCCGATCATGGCGACGATCGCCCCGGCCACCAGCATGTCCATCTGGCTGGAGGCGCGCGCCATCGTGCGCAACCCCCTCCAGAGCACGAGGGCGTAGAGCAGGATCAGCAGCCCTCCCCCCGCGAACCCGAACATCTCGGAGGTCGCGGCGAAGATGAAGTCGGTGTGGTGCTCGGGGATGAAGTCGCCGTTCGCCTGGGTCGCGCCGTCCGGGCCCTTGCCGAGCGCCCCGCCGGATCCGATCGCGGTCTTGCTCTGGTCGAGCTGGTATCCGGCGTCGCTGGTGTCGCGCTCGGCGCCGATGAACGCCGTGAGCCGCTCCACCTGGTAGTCCTGGAGCACCGTGACGCCGGCGTGCGGGAGGATCCAGAGGACGCCGAGGATCGCGATCGCCAGGATCGAGCCGGCGACCGCGAAGTGCGCCCACGGCACGCCCACCAGGAACAGGATCGCGGCGAGCACCGCCGCGTACACCATCGACGTCCCCAGGTCGGGCTGCAGGAACACCACGCCGGCGGGGATCGCCGCCACCACGCCGAGGTACAGGGTGTAGCGGGCGCTCCCGAGGTCCTCGATCTTGTCGATCGCGAGGGCCGCCAGCACGATGGCGATCGCGACCTTGCCCATCTCCGACGGCTGCAGGTTGAACGGCCCCAGGTCGATCCAGCGGTTCGAGCCCTTCACGGCGGTGCCGACGACGTAGACCACGGCCAGCGCGCCCAGCAGGCCGCCCCAGATCGCCCAGGCCCACCGCGCCAGCCGGTCGAGGTTGATCCGCATCGCGACGACCATCAGCAGGGCGCCGACGACGGTGAACAGGATCTGGCGGTCCAGGTAGAAGTGCTCGTCGCCGGGGATGTCGTCCTCGGTGGTCTTGCCGACCACGAAGACGCTGAAGACGCTGATCGCGGCGACGCCGAACAGCAGGATCCAGTCGAGCCCGACGATCGCCGACCGCAGGCGCTCGGAGATCCCGCCGCCGCGGGGTGGCGCGATCGTGGTCACCGGCTCTCCACCGTGGGCTGGCCGCAGAGGTCGCCGTCGAAGCCGAGGTTGGCGCCCATCGTGCGGCACACCACCGGGGCGGCCGCGTTGGCGCCGGTGCCGCCGCGCTCGATGACCACGGCCACCACGATGCTGGGGTCGTCGTAGGGGGCGTAGCCGACGAACCAGGAGTGGTCCTCGCCTCCGTCGCCGGGCTCGGCGGTGCCGGTCTTGCCCGCCACCTTCGCGTCGTCGGGGAGGTTGGCGAACACGCTGGTGGACGTGCCGTTGACGCCGTTCGCGGCCCGGTGGAGCCCGTCCCGGATCTGCTCGAGGCCGGCGATCTCGATGTGCCGCGTCGGGCGGCCCGCCGACAGCTTCTGCACGACGCGGCCGTTGGGGTCGCGCACGCTCTGCGCCACCGTGGGGCTCACGATCGTGCCGCCGTTGGCGATCGCCGCGTACGCCACCGCCATCTGGACGGGGGTGACCAGGAGGTACCCCTGCCCGACGCCGAGCTGGATGGTGTCACCGGCCAGCCATGAGCGGTCGAAGTCGCTGAAGTCGGGCCCGGCGAAGTTCTTCTTCTTCCACGGCGGGTCGGGCACGAGCGCGGGGCTCTCGCCGGGCAGGTCGATCCCGGTGTCCCGGCCCAGCCCGAACTCGCGGGCCTCGGCCTGGAGCGGGAACACGCGCCGGTCGGTGTCCTGCGCCTGCCAGAGGCGGTCGGCCACCTGGTAGAAGAACGTGTCGCTCGAGACCTCCAGGGCCGTCGGCAGGTCCACCCAGCCGTGGCCACGGCGCTCGAAGTTCGAGAACTCCTGCTTGTGGAGCGTGATCGTCGGGACGGACTCGAGCTCCTCGTCCACCCCCAGCTCACCGCCCTGGATCCCCGCCGCCGCGGTGATCGGCTTGAAGGTGGAGCCCGCCGGATACACGCCCTGGATCGCCCGGTCGAGCAGCGGCCGGTCCTCGTCGCGGTTGATCCGGGTGATCTCCTTGTCCTTGCGCTTGACGAAGATCTCCGGGTTGAACGTCGGGAACGACCCCAGCGCCAGCACCTCGCCCGTGCGGGGGTCCATCGCCACGCCCGCCGCGCCCTTCGCCCCCGTGACGCGGGCGGCGTCCGCGAGCCCCGCCTCCAGCGCCTCCTGCGTCTTCAGGTCGATGGACAGCTGGATGGTGCGGCCCGGCACCGGCGCGACGGAGCTGAGGTATTCCCGGCCCTGCGGCTCGCCGGACGCGTCGACCTCGACCACCGACCGGCCGGGGGTGCCGGTCAGGAACTCCTCGTACTGCTGCTCGATTCCGCCCTTGCCCACCGTCTCGTCGCCCTGGTAGCCCTTGCGGCGGTACGCGGCGATCTCGTTCGGTCCGATGCGGCCGGTCTGGCCCAGGATGTGGGAGGCGGTCGCAGCCTCCGGGTAGGAGCGCAGATAGGTCTGCTTGAGGCTGATCCCCGGGAAGTCGCGCTGGCGCTCGGCCAGGTACTGGGAGACGCCGGGGTCGACGTTGCGCGCCAGGATCACGGGCTCCAGCGGCTGGTCGTCGCCGTCCCCCACCTCCTTGATGAGCTGGGCCGCGGGGACCCCGATCACCCCGGCGAGCCGGGTGAGCACGGCGACGCGGCGCTGGCCCTCCAGGTCGCGCGGCTGGGCCACCAGGTTCTCGCCGATCGCGTTGTTCACCAGCGCGTTGCCGTTGCGGTCGACGATGTTGCCGCGCGGGGCCTCGGTGATGACGGTGCGCAGCCGGTTGCCCTCGGCGCGCTCGGCGTACTGCTCGCCCGAGATGACCTGGAGGAACCAGAGGCGCACCAGCAGGATCCCGAGCAGGGTCATCGCGATCCCGCCCAGGATGGCGATGCGGACGGCGATCCGGGGGGTCAGGGCGGGGGCCCACCCCCCTCCCCCGCCGCCGCCGACGCGGCCGCCGGGGCGTCGTGGCCGGAACGTGGTGGTCATCCGGCCATCCGGGACCACGGCTCCACCACGCGCGGCCCGCCGAGCAGGCGGCGCCCCACCAGGAGCACGGGCGGGCTGAGGAGGGCCGTCAGGGCGACGGTGGGCAGCAGCAGCTGGGCGACGAATTCGGACGCGGGCATGCTGTTGCCCAGCAGCAGCTGGAACACGGCGTAGCCGAGCTGGACGAAGAGCGTCGCCACCACCGACAGCAGCAGCGGCGCCAGCAGGCCCGACGACTCCTCGCGCTCGCAGTAGCGCCCGCACCACGCCCCCACCGCCAGGTAGAGGAGCGCCATCACGCCGAGGGTGCCCACGGGCGAGGTCAGCTCGATCAGCAGGCCGGCGCCGAACCCCGTGACCGCGCCGACGAGCGACCCGCGCAGCAGCGCGACCACCACGACGGTCGGGGCGATCAGGTCGGGGATGCCGTCGGCCACGTTGACGTAGGGCATCACCGAGACCTCGAGCACCACCGCGGCGACCACCATCAGCACCACCCAGCCCAGGCCGCCGCGGCGCGGGCGCGACCGCGGGACGCTGCTGGCGGGGCCGAGCGCGCGCGTCGGCGATTCGGTGGTCACCCGGCCGCGCGCTCCTTCGCCTTCTCGCTCACCGGCACCAGCACCACCAGGTACGTGAGGCGGCGGGCGTCGACGTACGGGGTGACCTGCACGGTCTGCTGCACGTCGACCTCCTGGCTGCCGAAGCTGGTGACCGCGCCGACGGGGATGCCGGGCGGGTACACCGACAGCAGGTTCTTCACCTTGAACCCCGAGGTCACGACGGTCTGGCCCTGGCGGATGCCGGCGGCGCGGGGCACGCCGGTCAGCTGGAGCTGGCCGGGCGTCGTGGACTGGAGGACGCCGGGGAAGTTGCCGGCCTCCGGGATGGTGGCGCCGACCTCGGTGCGCCCGTCGGTGATGAACGACACGGCGGCCGAGCCGGAGCTGACCGAGGTCACGTAGCCCACCAGGGCGGCGCCGGTGCCGGTGCCGGCGACCACCGGCGAGTTCCGCACGACCCCGGACGAGCTGCCCACGTCGACGCGCGCCGACCGGTACCAGTCGGTCCAGGACCGCTGGATCATCAGGCCCACCTCGCGGCGGTAGCCGCCCAGCTCCTTGCCCGTGTCGAGCATCGCGTCGACGCCGAGCAGCGACTCCAGCTCGGCGACCCGCTGCTCCAGCACGGCGTTGTGCGCCGCGCGGCCCTGCAGCGCGTCGTTCTGGTCCTGGAGCGCCGCCGCCCGGTCGCGGGCGTCCTTGAGGCTGGTCATCCAGCCCCACGCGTCGCGGAAGGGCTGCACGGCGCGGGTGGCGGCCTCCTGCACGGGCGCCATGACGCTCGCCGAGGTGGCCTGCACGCCGTGCAGCGGACCGTCGTCGCCCTCCCGGAAGTAGCCGGTGAAGATCACCAGGCACACGATGGCGAGGGCTGCGATGACGCCGCGCCGCACGGCGGCCCGTCGGCGGGCGATCCCTGAGGTTGCGGGGACGGCCATCAGCGGGCGCTGCGGGGTCGGGGTTCCCGGATCAGACCCTAGTACCGCTTGCGGTGGCGGCCGTTCGAGGAGGCCTTCTGCATGACCTCGAACTCCTCGAGCGAGCGCCCGGAGCCGACGGCGACGCAGGTGAGCGGCGACTCGGCGACGTGGATCGGCATCTCCGTCTCGCGCCGCAGGCGCTCGTCGAGCCCCTGCAGCAGCGACCCGCCGCCGGCCATCATGATCCCGCGGTCCATGATGTCCGAGGCCAGCTCGGGGGGCGTCTTGTCGAGCGTGCTCTTCACGGCGTCGATGATCTGCTGCATGGGCTCCTCGAGGGCCTCGCGGACGTCCTCGGAGGAGAGCACGACGGTCTTGGGAAGTCCCGTGATCATGTCGCGACCCCGGATCTCCGCCTGGACCTCCTCGCGCAGCGGGTAGGCCGAGCCGATCTCGAGCTTCACCTCCTCGGCCGTCTGCGAGCCGATCATCAGCTTGTACTCCTTCTTGACGTAACTGATGATCGCCTCGTCCAGCTCGTCGCCGCCGACGCGGATCGACTGGGCCACGACGATGCCGCCGAGCGAGATGACGGCCACCTCGGTGGTGCCGCCGCCGATGTCCACCACCATGTTCCCCGTGGGCTCGGCCACCGGCAGGCCCGCGCCGATCGCCGCCGCCATCGGCTCCTCGATGAGGAACGCGCTGCGGGCCCCGGCGCTGAGGGTGGCCTCCTCGACGGCGCGCTTCTCCACGCCGGTGACGCCGGAGGGGACGCAGACCACGACGCGGGGGTGCGCCCAGCGATTCTGGTGGACCTTCTGGATGAAGTGGCGCAGCATCTGCTCGGTCACGTCGAAGTCGGCGATCACGCCGTCCTTCAGCGGCCGGATGGCGCTGATGTTGCCGGGGGTGCGGCCCAGCATCCGTTTCGCCTCGATGCCGACGGCGTGCACCTCGCCGGAGCGCTGGTCGATGGCGACCACGGATGGCTCGGAGAGCACGATGCCGCGACCCCGCACGTAGACGAGCGTGTTCGCCGTGCCGAGGTCGACGGCCATGTCGCGGCCGCCGAAACCGGTCAGGTAGCTCCAGAAGCCGATCGGTCGCCTCCCCCTGCTGATGGAGTTACCAGCGGACAGCCCTGCAAAGCGCGGGGATTCTAGCCGACCGCCGTCCCGGCATCGGCAGCCTGCCGGTGCGCCCCGGGCCGCGGTCGAGCGTACCGTCCCCGGCGGTGGGTTGCCAACTCGGGGCCTGCGGCCTGCAACGCGGCGTCGACGGGGTTCGCTACCGTTTCGGGGATGGCCTCGCCGCCGCTCTTCGCCGATGACAACAGCTCATACCGGCGGGCGATGCGCAAGCAGCAGCGCGAGGAGAAGGTGCGCGAGGAGCGCCGCCGTCAGATCATGGCGACGCTGCGCCGCCTCAAGGAGGAGGCCGCCGACGGCGAGATCATCGCCGCCCGGGAGCGGGCCCGCCGCCACGCCGACATGCTGGAGCGCTATCCCCCCCTGTGGTGACGGCCCGGTCCCGGGGATCCTCCCCGGCCGGCCCGTGTCGATCCGCGCCCGGGCCGTTCGTCGAGGGGGTGACGGCGAAGGGCGGCCCTGGCGGCCGCCGGACGAGGAGGCACGATGACCAAGCTGCGGTGTCACATCTCGATCTCGGCCGACGGCTTCGTGGCCGGTCCCGGCCAGAGCATGGAGAACCCGCTCGGCGAGGGCGGGGAGCGCCTGCACGACTGGGCCGTCGCGCTGGCCGCCTGGCGCTCCGCGCACGGGAGGGACGGCGGCGAGGTGAACGCGAGCACGCCGATGATGGAGGCGATGACCGAGAACATCGGGGCCGCCCTGATGGGTCGCAACATGTTCGGGCCGCCGAGCGGCGGGGACTGGGGGGACGGCAGCTGGAGGGGATGGTGGGGCGACGACCCGCCCTACCACAACGACGTGTTCGTCCTGACCCATCACCCGCGCGAGGCGCTCGAGATGGAGGGCGGCACCACGTTCCACTTCGTCACCGACGGCATCGAGCGGGCGCTCGAACGGGCGAGGGAGGCCGCCGACGGCCGCGACGTCGGGCTGTGGGGCGGCGCGCAGACCGTGAACGAGTACCTGGCGGCGGGGCTCCTCGACGAGCTGCACCTCACCATCGCCCCGGTGGTGCTCGGCGGCGGCGCCCGCCTCTTCGAGGGCGTCGGGCCCGACGTGCGGCTGGAGCAGATGCGGGCGGTCGAGGCCCCGGACGTGACGCACGTCTCCTACCGCGTCGTGCGGTGAGGCCCCCGCGGGGTCACGCACGCCCGGGCGCTCAGGCGGGGCGAGCGCTCAGGCTCAGGCGTGCGTGTCCCTCCGCTCGATCGCGTGCTCCACGGCGGCCCTGATGTCGGCCTCGCTCGCGTCGCCCGGGACGCCCCGGTGGCCGTACTGGGACCCCCACAGCGCCAGGGTGGATCCCGCCGCGTCGGCGAGCTCCTTCGCCTTGTGGTAGCCGCCGTACTCCACGAACCGCGCCTTGCGCCCCGTCTGCCAGCGCCAGATGGTGTCGCCGTCGGCCTCATGGATGATCGCGTACAGCTTCTCGTCGCTCATCGTCCCCCCTCGGTTCGGCACGGAGTATGTCGGCACGAGGCATCTCGGGCGGGCCGCCCCGGTCGGCGGGGGTCCTGCGCGCCCGCACCGTTCGTCGCGGGTGCCGGCGTGCGCGTCAGGGTGATCCGGCCGGGCTGACCCACGGCGCCAGCCCCAGGTCCTCAAGGGCGGCCCCCAGGGCGGCGACGGGGAGGCCCACCACCGTCGCGTAGGAGCCCTCGATGCGCTCCACCAGCGCCGCGCCGGCCCCCTGGATGGCGTAGGCGCCGGCGCGCTCGCGCCACTCCCCGCCGTCGAGGTACCAGCGCACCAGCGCGTCGGACAGCGGGCGGAACGTCACCCGGGTCTCGTCGACCACATCCCGCCGCTCCCCCGCGGTGCGGATGGACACCGCCGACACGACCGAGTGGACGCGGCCCGACAGCGACCGGAGCATCGCCTCGGCCTCCCCCCGGTCGGCCGCCTTCCCCAGGGCCCGGCCGTCGAGGACGACCTCGGTGTCCGCGCC
>DASSBX010000192.1:0-3425 GCA_035698305.1 Miltoncostaeaceae bacterium
TGCCCCTCGGCGGCCCGAGGGTCGTCGCACACCAGCGCCAGGCGGGCCAGGTACAGGTCCACCGGCCCGTAGCAGAGGGCCGCACGCGCGACGGCGCCGATCCGCTCCGCGTGGGGCGCCAGTAGGTCGCGCAGCACCGCGGCGCGCTCCCGGTCGCCGACCAGCGCCACCGCGTCGCACAGGTCGAGCACCGCATGCCAATTGGCGTCGAGGGTCACGGCGGCGAAGCCGTCCGGCGCGAGGGCGTCGATGCGGGCGCGCGCGCCGTCGTGGTCGCCGCACGCGGCGTCGATCCACGCGAGCCACGTGGCCCACGCCCACCCGGCCGGCGACGCCGCCATCCCGCCCTCCACGAAGGCGCGGTCGACCTCCGCGACGCGGCCCGCCTCGATGAGCAGCTGGGTGCGCTGGATGCCGACGAAGAGGTCGGCGTTGGGGTCCTCCGCCCGGGCGCCCAGGCGGCGGGCCTCCTCGCACAGCGTCGCCGCGGAGGCGACCTCGCCGCGCAGGATCGCCAGCGCCGCCCCCCAGAGCGGGACGTACCAGCGGTGGTGCGGGAGGGCGAGCCCGTCGGCCTCGGCCGCGTAGCGGGCGATCTCGGCCTCCAGCTCCCCGATCTCGCCGGCCTCCATCAGGTCGAGCACGCGCCAGTTGCGCCCCTGCAGGACGGTCCCGGGCTCGCCCGCCGCCTGCGCCGCGGCGATCATCGCCTCGGCGGTCGCCCGCCGCTCGTCCACGTGCGCCAGGTCCCAGATCGCCACCCGGCGGGCGTTCAGGGCGGCGGCCAGCGCGCCCGGATCGCCCGTCCCCTCGGCCAGGGCCACCGCCTCGCGGCTCAGGCCGTCCGCGCGCGCCCGGTCCTCGTAGTAGAGCTCCACCGCCAGGCGCCCCAGCAGGCGGGCTCGCCGCGCCGGGTCGTCGTCGGCGTCGTCCATCGCCAGCGCCTCCTCCAGCAGGCCCACGATCCGCGGATCGGCGTGGCCGATCGTGACGCCGAGGCCGCCGGCGCCGAGCGCCACCCGGGCCATCAGGCCGGCGTCCCGCGCCGCGCGCGCCGCCGCCGCGGCATCGTCGAACGGAGTCCGCGCTGCGGCGCGGGCGCCTGCGCGGGTGAGCGCCTCGCCCAGCGCCGCCAGCGCCGGTCCCCGGCGTGCGTCGTCGGCCGCCATCGCGGCCAGGGCGTCCCGCCAGTGGCCCGCGGCCTCGTCGTCGGCCAGCAGCTCCGTGGAGCGCGCCGCCGCCACCATGGACCAGCGCACCGCCGGCTCCGGGTCGCCCCCGGCGGCGACGAGGTGGCGGGCGGCGTCGGCGGCGCGACGGGCCGGGTCGGCGCCCGCCCGGGTCGCCAGCACGGAGCCGATGCGCCCGTGCAGGCGCGCCCGGCGCAGGCCGGAGGGCCGTGACGCCAGCGCGTCGGCCACCAGGGCGTGGGCGAACGCGTGGCTCGCGCCGGCGGGGGCGGTCTCGACGAGCAGCCCGGCGGCGCGGCCACGTTCGATCGCGTCGAGCGCCGCGTCGGCGCCGTGGAGCTCCTCCAGGACGTCGGTGTCGAACTCGGTGCCCAGGAGCGCCGCGGTCACCAGGATCGTGGCGACGTCGTCGCCGAGGCGGTCGACGCGCCGCGCCACCACGTCGGCCACCCGCTCGGGCAGCGCCCCGCCGTCGCCGCCCTCGCGCAGGTCGCGGACCAGCTCCTCCACGAACAGCGGGTTGCCGCGCGTCCGCACCGCGAGCGCCGCGGCCTCGGCGGGGACGCCGTCGGCGGCGCGCACCAGGTCGCCCACCTCGTCGCCGTCGAGGCCCTCGAGCGCGACGGTCACGACGGGGTGGTCGTGGCGCAGGTCGCCCAGCGCCGTCGTGAGTGGATGGCCGGCGTCGACCTCGGTGTCGCGGTAGGTGCCGAGCACCAGCAACGGCACGGGCTCGAGCATCCGCCCCAGGTGGCGCAGCAGCAGCAGGGTCGGCCGGTCCGCCCAGTGGAGGTCGTCCAGCACCAGCAGCGTCGGCCGCCCACCCGCGCAGGCCTGGAGCACCCCGCGAACGGCCTCGAACGCCCGGTAGCGGGCGGTGTCGGGGTCGTCGTCGTGAGGGGCGCCCTCGACGGGCGCGACCGCGGGGAGCACCCGCGCCAGGTCGGCGCGGGCGGCGCCGATCGCCTCGTCGCGCTCCGTCGCCGTCACGGCGGACAGGTGCCGCTCGAGCGCCTCCACGAACGGCTGGTGGGGGACGAGGGTGTCCTCGTCGCAGCGCCCGTAGAGCACCAGTGCCCCTCCCGCATGGACGCCGGCGGCGACCTGCGCGGCGAGGCGCGTCTTGCCGATGCCGGGCTCCCCGGCCAGCATCACCATCCGCGGCCCTGCGGCGGCGTCCCGCCAGGCGGCCCCGACGCGCCGGGAGGCGGCTGCCCGGCCAACGAACGGCCCGGTTCGCGCCAGCGGGGGCGGCAGCGGCGGCTGCGTGGTGGCGGCCACCCCCGGCGTACGGGCGGGACGGCCGCGCCGGATCTCCTCGGCCAGCTCGCGCGTCTCGGCCGACGCGACCACGCCCAGGTCGCGGCGGAGCCGCTCGCGCAGCGCCTCGTAGGCCGCGAGGGCGCCGGCGCGGTCGCCGGCGCCGGCGAGCAGGGCCATCAGGCGCCGCGCGGCGATCTCGGCCAGCGGGTCGGCGGCCACGTGCCGGCGCGCCCAGGCGGCGGCCTCCGCCAGGTCGCCCCGGGCGCCGGCGCCGTCGGACAGGCGTCCGAGCAGCGCCACGACCTCGGCCCGGTGGGCGTCGCGCAGGGCGGGCACCCACTCCTCGTCGAGCCCCGCCAGCAGCTCGCCATCGCCGACGGCCACGGCTCCCGCCATGTCCCCGGCGTCGCGCAGCCGGCGGAACTCGGCCAGGTCGACCGCGACCAGGGCCGGGTCGTCGCTCAGGCCGAGCCGCTCCCGGTCGCCGACCAGGGCGTCGCCGTCATGGCCGAGCGCGGCGCGCAGCGCCCAGGCCGCCTGGCGCAGGCTCTTGCGGGCGCTGTCGTCGCGCACGTCCGGGCGCAGCCGGGCCGCCAGGACGCCGCGGGGGTGGGCGCCGGGGTGCACGGCCAGCCACGCGAGCAGCCCGCGCGCGCGGGCCGCGGAGGCGAGGTCCAGCTTGGTGCCGCCGACCTGCGCGCGGACGCCCCCGATCACCGTGATGGTCAGCACGGGCGCGAGCGTAGGCCACCCGGGCGGACGGACGCGAGACGCGGCCCGAGACGGTTGCGCGACGCGGGCCGCTCAGGGTGCGATGCGTACACCGCATCGAGGAGGAGCACGATGAGCACCACCGAGGCACCCGCCGCGGCCCAGGAGGCGTTCGCCGAGCGCATGTTCGGGGCCCTCATCGCGACCATGGAGCTGGCCTGCGTCCACATCGGGGACCGACTCGGGCTGTACGCCGCGCTG
>DASSBX010000193.1:0-4180 GCA_035698305.1 Miltoncostaeaceae bacterium
GGGTCGCGCTCGCCGGCGGCCGCCCGGTGCTGGCGGCCGCCGCGTAGGGGCGCTACGGCGTCCGCCGCCGCAGCGTCGCGGCGCCCAGGACGAGCGCCAGCAGCGTGACGCCGACCACCACCGCCACGTCGACCGCGAACCACGCGCCCAGCTCGCCGGGGTCGGTGGCGCGCGCCAGGGCGTCGTAGGCGTACGTCAGCGGCAGGACCGCGGAGATCGCCTCAAGCCACCCGGCCATCTGGTCGCGGGCGACGAACAGGCCGCACAGCAGCAGCTGGGGCAGCACCATCGCCGGCATGAACTGCACCGCCTCGAACTCGCTCCGGGCGAACGCGCTCACGAACAACCCGAGCGTCACGCCCAGCAGGGCGTTGGCCAGCGCCAGCACCACCAGCAGGGCCGGGGAGCGGGCCGTGTCGAGCCCCAGCGGACCGAGCGTCACGGCGGCCAGGATCGCCGTCTGGGCCAGCGCCACCAGCGCGAACGCCGCCCCGTAGCCGGCCAGCAGGTCGAGCTTGCCCACCGGCATGCTCATCAGCCGCTCGAGCGTCCCCGACGTGCGCTCCCGGAGCATCGCGATCGAGGTGACGACGAACAGCGTGATGAACGGGATCAGGCCCAGCATGGGCGCGGCGATGCGGTCGAACGTGCCCGGCTGCCCGTCGAACGCGTAGCGCAGGATCACCATCAGCACGCACGGCACCACCACCAGCAGTCCGACCGTGCGCGGGTCGCGGCGCAGCTGGCGCAGCACCCGCTCCGCCACGGCCCACGTCGTCCGGGCGCTCATCGGGCCACCCCAGCGGGCTCGACGAGGCGCAGGAACGCCTCGCCGAGGTCGTGGACGCCGGTGCGCTCGCGCAGCGCGTCGGGCGTGTCCACCGCCACCAGGCCTCCCTCGCGCATCAGCACCAGCAGGTCGCACTCGGAGGCCTCGTCCATCACGTGGCTCGACACCACGATCGTCACGCCGCCGTCGACCAGCTCGCGGAACGTGCGCCACAGGTCGCGGCGCAGCACCGGGTCGAGGCCGACGGTCGGCTCGTCCAACACCAGCAGCCGCGGCGCGCCGAGCAGCGCCACCGCCAGCGACACGCGCGTCCGCTGGCCGCCCGACATCCGCGCCACCGGCTGGCCGGCCCGGTCGGCCAGCCCCACCGTCCCCATCACGCGCTCGACGTCCCCCGACGGCGCGCCGAGCAGCCGCGCGAAGTGCCGGAGGTTCTCGCCGACGGTCAGGTCGGAGTACACCGACGGCGCCTGGGTCACGTACCCCACGTCCCGGCGCAGGGCGGGGTGCCCCGCCGGGCGGCCGAGCACCGTCACCCGGCCGCCGTCGACCCGCTGAACGCCCACCATCGCCCGCATCAGGGTGCTCTTGCCGCACCCGCTGGGCCCGAGCAGGCCCGTCACCCGCCCCTCCGGCACCCGCAGGTCCAGATCCCGCAGCACGGGGCGCCCCCCGCGCGTCACGTCCAAGCCGTCCACCATCACCGCGTCCATCGCCTCCGCCTCCCGGAGTGAGTGTTCACTATCAATCATGGTGGCCACGCTAGTGAGTGTTCGCTAACATGTCAACCATGACCACGGCGAAGCGGCGGGTGAGCGGACCGGAGCGGCGCGAGATGCTGCTCGCGGCGGCCCGCGAGCAGTTCGCCCGCCATGGGTTCCACGGGGCGGCGACCGCGGCGATCGCGCGCGACGCCGGCTGCTCGGAGGCGGTCCTCTACCGCCACTTCGCGTCGAAGCGCGACCTGCTGCTGGCCACCCTGGAGCGGGAGATCGGCGGGCGGATCGAGGAGGGGCGGGCCATCGCGCCGCCGTCGGGCGCCGCCGTGCCGGACGCGCTGCCGGGGGTGCTGCGGCAGCGTCTCGACGACCCGGAGATGTGGATCACCATCCGGCTGATCCTGTTGTCGATCGCCATGACCGACGACCCCGAGGTGGGCGAGATCATGCGGGGCTGGTTCGGCCGGGTGCGCGCGCCGCTGGTGGCCGCGCTCCAGGCGGGCCAGGCGGCCGGAACCGTGCGCGGCGACGTCGACGCCGAGACCCTCACCTGGCTGTGGCACGGCCTGATGCTGGCCGGGGCGGTCCGCGACGCGATCGCCCCGGACGGGGCGGCGCACGCGTCCCTGGACGCGGCGGACGTGCTCGCCGGGATGCTCCGCCCCCCCGGTTAGGCCCTCACGAGCGCGTGCGGTCGACCCAGGAGAGCAGGTCGCCGAGGCGGTGCGCCCAGAAGAGGGTCAGCCCGTCCGCCTGGGCCTCGGCGAGCGGCGCGGCCTTGAAGACCCCGGTGAGGAGCGCGGCGGGGACCACCTGGTCCCGCCCGAAGATCTCCAGCCACTTGACCGCCTTGACGGCGGCGTCGTTGTTCACGCGCTTGTACGAGTTGGTGCTCGAGTTCGACACCTTGCACTCGAGCGGCATGCGCCGCCGGTCCCAGAGGCCGATGACCAGGTCGGCCTTCCGGCCGCCGAAGTCCACCTCGTGGCAGAACTCCCCCGGCCCCGGCGCGTCCTCGAGCGTCCGGATCGTGGAGGGCGGCGGGACGCGCCGGAACCCGGCGTCCATCAACGCGGACGCCACCGCCCCCTCCTGGTCGAGCTTGGCGCTGCTGCGCCGGAGCGTGCGCGTGCGCTCGGTGGCGAGGAGGACGGCCGTGGAGAGGACCGCGGCCTGCCGCTCCGGCTCGGTGGCCTCCCGCTCCTCGACGAACCACGGGAACCGCTGCGTGTCGAGGCCGAGGAGGACGGTGTCGACGATCCGCGCGGCCGCGTCGGGGTCTTTCCGGAGACGCGTGCGGGAGAGGGTCGTCCGCGCCAGCACGGTCAGGTCGTCCTCGGAGATGAACGGCCCCGCGCAGAAGCGGAGGGCCTCCAGGAGCGGCGCCTCGGTCACGACCTCGACCGCACGTTCCTGAAGTTGCAGCAGATCCACCGTCAACTCGATCAGGTCGTTGACGGTGCCGAGGTACTGATCGAGGTAGTCCCGGTACTGATCGACGGGTTCCTCGCCGCGCTCGCGCCGGAAGCTGTCCATCGCGGCCTCCACGGCCGCATCGAGCTGGCCGGCGGTCCAGCGCGGGGGCGCGACGAACGTGGCGCTCACCCGGCCGCCACGAACGGGTCGGGGACGGTCAGGCGCTCCATCTCGCGGGGCTCGAACTTGGTGAGGCCCCCGGCGTAGGTGCGGCCGTCCTGCACCGACACCGTGCGCCGCAGGCTCTCGACCAGGCGGGCGAGCACCGGCTCGGGCAGCTCGGTCCGCGGGTACAGGCCGTGCGCGATGTTGATGTGGCGCGCGCCGGCGGCGTTGCGCGTGAAGGCCGGCGGCCGGCGCGCCATGTACGTCGCCAGGATCGGCGCGGGGCGCCGCAGCCCCACCGACCACCAGGCGCGGCGGGCGCGCGCGATGTAGCCGTCGTGGGCGCCGGCGCGGCGGGCGTCGCGCAGGAAGCGCTCGACCCGGCGGCGGTCCTCGGGGGCGAACACGTCGAGCTCGGCGGGCAGGTCGACCACCAGCCGCAGGTGGGCGGTGCTCGACAGGGTGCGGCCCGCGTCGAAGATCTCCCGGGCGCGGGTGATCGTGGGGAAGAGGACGTCCGCCGGCAGGTCGGCCTCGCCTGCGCGGACCACCCACGTGGCGTTGCGCCCCGTCACGGCGCCGCGGTGGACGCGGCACAGCTCGCCGAGCTCCACGTGGTCGGGCGGGATGGCGCGCGGGGCGCGGGTGAGCGGGGTCCAGCGGCGCGCCTCCCGGAGGCGGTCGGCGCCGACCTCGCGGCCGCCCTCCAGGTCGCCGAGGCCGGCGACGTCGGCCACCCGCCGCAGTCGCATCGCCGCGGGCGCGCGCGGGGGCCGCGGGACCGCGAAGCAGGTGATGGCGGCGGTCACCGCCGCGTCCTCGAAGGGGGTGGCGGTGGGCTCCACCACGTGGATCGCCCGCCCGCCCAGCGGCCCGAGGAGCAGATCGCGGACCAGGCGCCCGTAGTTGGTGTCGAGCCACTCGGACGACGTGATGAACGCCCCGGCGTCGCCCGGCTGGAGGCGTCCGGCGGTGGCCAGGAAGAAGTGGACGTGCAGGCCCGCCAGGCGGCTCGCCTCGAGTCCGTGTGAGCGCGCGGCCAGCGCGAGCCACTCCTTCCACACCGGCGCGATCTGGTGGTGGCGCACGT
>DASSBX010000194.1:0-2821 GCA_035698305.1 Miltoncostaeaceae bacterium
TCGACCTCGTTCGAGCTCGCCGGCAAGCGCCTCTCCGCCGACGTGATCAACGTCAAGGGCTCCGGCTCCAGCGTGGAGAAGGGGGAGACCCTCAAGGACACGGTGATCACGCTCAACTCCTACGCGCCCGACGTGCTGGTGATCCGCCACGCCTCCGTCGGCGCGTGCCAGATGGCCGCCCGCTTCACCGATGCCGCCGTCATCAACGCCGGCGACGGCAAGCACGAGCACCCCACCCAGACCCTGCTCGACCTCTACACCATCGAGCGCGAGGTGGGGCCGCTCGACGGGCTCCAGATCGCCTTCGTCGGCGACGTCGCCCACTCGCGCGTCGCGCGCTCCGGCGTGCGCGGCTTCCAGATGATGGGCGCCGACGTGACCCTCATCGCGCCGCCGACGTTGCTGCCGCGCGACGCGGAGCGGGCCCTCGGCGTCCGCGCCTCCACCGACATCCGCGACATCGCCGACGCCGACGTCGTCTACGTCCTGCGGATGCAGCTCGAGCGGATGGGCCCCGGCGGGCTCGTCCCCTCGCTGCGCGAGTACGCGATGACGTACGGGGTCAACCACGGCCGCCTCCGGCCGGGCCAGCGGGTGATGCACGCCGGGCCGATCAACCGCGGCGTCGAGATCTCCGGCGAACTCGCCGACGACCCCAAGGCGCTGATCGAGCGCCAAGCGGCCAACGGCATGGTGGTGCGGATGGCGGTGCTCTACGACCTGCTCGCCGGGCCCACCGGCGCCAGCGAGCCCGCCGAGGCCCCGATCACGGCAGTCGCGGTCTAAGTGCCCCCCGCCGCCGACTCACAGGTCTTTCCCGGCTGCATCGCATCGCGACGCGGCGTCCTCGGTCGGGCCGATGGGAACACCGCTATCGGCCCTCCCTGCGTCCTTGCGTCGCGGGCGATTCGCTCGGGAAAGCCAATGCGACCCGACGCCGGGAGGCGCTAGTGGCCCCCAAGCTCCCCCAGCGCCCCGGCACCGGGGCGGACGTCGTCGTGCGCGGAGCGCGCGTGCTGGACCCCGCGGCCGGGATCGACGAGGTCCGCGACCTGGTGATCCGCGACGGCGTCGTCGGCGGCGACCCCGCCGGCCTCGAGGTCGTCGAGGCCGCCGGCATGATCGCCGTCCCCGGCTTCGTCGACCCCCACGTGCACCTGCGGACCCCCGGCCGCGAGGACCTGGAGGACATCGCCACCGGCAGCCTCGCCGCGGCGGCGGGCGGCTTCGTGACCATCGTGGCCATGCCCAACACCTCGCCCGTCGTCGACACCGCCGCCGTGCTCGGCGCGCTGCTGGAGCGGGCGGAGCAGGAGGCCGTCGTGCGGGTCGGCTTCCTCGCCGCGATCACGGTGGGACAGAAGGGCGCGGAGCTCACCGAGCAGGTCGAGCTCGCCGCGCTCGGGGCGGTCGGCTTCAGCGACGACGGCCATCCCGTCGCCGACGCCCGCGTGATGCGCCTCGCCCTCCAGTACCAGCGGATCACCGGCCTGCCGCTCGTGCTGCACGAGGAGGACCCCCGGCTGTCGGGCAGGGGCGTCATGCACGAGGGCGCGGTCGCCAGCCGCCTGGGCCTGGAGGGCATCCCATCCATCTCCGAGAGCGTCGCCGTGGCCCGCGACGCCGCGCTGGCCGAGTACGAGGACGGCTGGATCCACATCTGCCACGTCAGCGCCGTCGAGACGGCGGAGGAGATCCGCCGCGCCAAGGCGCGCGGCGTGCGGATCACCGGCGAGGTGACGCCCCACCACCTGACGCTCACCGACGAGGCCGTCACCTCGCTCGACGCGAGCCGGCACAAGATGAACCCGCCGCTGCGGGAGGAGAGCGACCGCCAGGCGTTGATCGCGGCGCTCGCGGAGGGGACCCTGGACTGCGTGGCCACCGATCACGCGCCGCACGACGCCGACGAGAAGGAGGTCCCCTTCGAGGAGGCCCCCTTCGGCATCACCGGCCTCGAGACCGCGTTCGCCGTCTGCAACACCCACCTGGTGCGCACCGGCGCGCTGCCGCTCGAGACGCTGGTGCGGCGGATGGGTGCCGACGCGGCGGCCGTCCTGGGGCTGCCGGCCCCGACGCTGGCGGACGGCGCGGTGGCCGACCTGGCCCTCATCGACCCCGACGCCGAGGTGACGGTGGGCGAGGGGGGCTTCCGGAGCAAGTCGCGCAACTCGGCGTGGGTCGGCGAGACCCTCCACGGCCGGGTGGCGCTCACGATCGCGGGAGGGCAGATCGCATGGCGACCGTAGGAACCGAACGGCACCCGGCCGTGCTGCGCAGGGACGACACCGGCCTGATCGTGGTGGACGTGCAGGAGGCGTTCCGGCCCGTCATCGACGCCTTCGACGACACCGTCCGCAACTGCGGCATCCTCGCCGCCGGCTTCGGCGCCCTTGGGCGGCCGGTGCTGGTGAGCGAGCAGTACACCAAGGGGCTCGGCCGCACCGTCGAGGAGCTCGCCGAGCGCCTCCCCGACGACGTCGAGCCGGTCGAGAAGCTCCGCTTCAGCGCCTGCGGGGTCGAGGCGTTCGACCGGCAGCTCGCCGACGCCGGCTGCTCCACCTGGGTGGTGTGCGGCATCGAGGCGCACGTCTGCGTCAACCAGACGGTCCACGACCTGATCGCACGCGGCCACACCGTCCACGTGGCCGCCGACGCGGTGTCGTCGCGGGCGCCGTCCAACAAGACCGCCGGCCTGGAGAAGATGGCCGCCGCGGGGGCCCACGTCACCTCGGCCGAGATGGCCCTGTTCGAGCTGCTGGAGGCGGCGGGGACGGACGAGTTCACGGCCATCTCGAAGATGGTGCGGTGACGCCGGCCG
>DASSBX010000195.1:0-4411 GCA_035698305.1 Miltoncostaeaceae bacterium
GTGCCCGAGCTGATCGCCGCCATCGAGCGGTTCGTGCTCGCCTACAACGAGCACGCCCGGCCCTTCGTCTGGACGCGAACCGCGGACGAGGTCTTGGCGAAGGCGATCAAACGCCAAGACACTTCTGGCACGGAGCACTAGACGGGCCCCGGGGGGCCCTGAGGCCTACCCCCCGAGCGTCGTCCCCCCCTGCTCCTCGACGACCTGGCGGAAGCGCCCGTAGCTCGGCTTGCGCGACCCGTCCTCACGCAGCAGTCCGGCCGGCCAGTCGGCGTTGTCCTGGAGGTTGAACCACACGACGGTCTTGATCCGCTCGCTGCGCAGCTGCGGCAGCGAGTAGATCTGCTGGAGGTACTCGGCCTGGTCGTCCTCGCTCACCTGCGTGTCGCGGAACCGGGTGGCCGCCGTCGTGTACCCCGCCTCGGTGATGTAGAGGTCCAGGCCGGGGCGGAACGCGTCGAGCTCGCTCAGGAAGCGGCCGATGGTGCTCCAGCTCGGCACGACGGTCGTCTCCTGCAGCGGCGGCGCCGCGGGGTAGACGTGCTGCGAGTACGCGTCGAGGGGGATCTTCCGCTCGACGAGGCCCCGGAGCCACTCGACCGCGCCGATGCCGGTGCGGCTCGTGCTGCTGCGGGGACCCCCGACCCCCGCGATCACCGTCGCCTCCGGGTCGGCCTGCTTCACGCCCTCGAAGCCCGCCTCCACCATCGCCGCGTAGGTGTCCAGCCGGGCGTCGGTGAGCTGATCGACCGTCGCGCTCTCGTCGTCCCACCCGCCCGGCAGGAGGAAGCCGGAGAGGTTCGGCTCGTTCCACATCTCGAAGTAGCCGATCTTCGGGAGGGGCTCGCCGCCGGGCGACGGGAAGTCGCCGGAGTACCTGGTCGCGAGGGCCGTCATGAAGGCCCCGAAGTCGTCGGGGTCGGGCGCGAGCCGGTTGAACGCCGCGTCCGGCTGGGGCTGCGGCGGCTCCGTGACGCCTCCGCTCGCCCACGCGGGGGTGTCGTACACGGACACGATCGGGGTGATGCCGCGCTTCGCGAGGCTCTGGAAGATCAGGTCGTACCGCGAGAAGTCGTAGGCGGGGTCGGCGGGGTCGGTCGGGTCGGACGGCCGGGTGCGGGCGGTCTTCGCCCAGAAGACGTCGACGCGGGTGGTGGTGACGCCGGTCTCGGCGACCAGGCCGACGCGCTCCGGGATCTTCTCGATCGGGTCGACCGGCAGGTGGTCGTCCTGCACCGCCGCCACCGCGCCGATCGGCGCGGCGTCGTCGCCGCCGGAGAGCACCACCAGGCCCACGACCACGGCGACCGCCGCGACCACGACGCCGATCCCCACCGCCATCCGTCCCCGCGACGTCATCCCCACCTCCGGTCCGTCATGACAGTCCCGCCCGGGCCGCGCCGGGCTCGATCGCGTCCTCCCACGGCAGCCGCGACGGGTCGGGGTCGCCCGGGATGCGGTAGCCCCAGGCCGCGACCCCGGTGGTGCCGCCAGCCCACCGCTGCAGGTCGCCCGCGAGCCGCGCCAGGTCGAGCGGCGCGTCCAGGGCGCCCGGCGACATCGGGTCGGCCGAGAACGCCAGCACGCGGCCGCGGCCCACGTCGCGCAGCAGCGCCGCCGGCGCGCCGTCGATGAACCGCGCGACCACGCGGGCGCCCGCGGGCACCGCGGCGAACGCGCGCGGCCGGGCGGCCTCGACCGGGATCGTCAGCAGGTCGTCGGGCGCCGTCCCGTCCAGGGCGCCCTGCGGCACCTCGAGCACCGTCCCGCGGCGCACGGGGCCGAGCGGGGCGCCCACCAGGGCGTCGCGCACGTCGCGCAGCCGGGCGCCCCGGGGCGTGCGGGCGAAGGCGGCCGGGTCGGTCACGATGAGCGTCCCGCCCGCCCGCACCCACGCCACCAGCCGGTCGGCGAAGCGGCGGTCGAGGGTGTCGCCGCGCGGCATCCAGATCGTCCGCGCCGCCGCCAGCCGCGCGGGATCGGCGGCCAGACGGGTGTCGGCGTCGAAGCTGAACGCGCCGCCGGCCAGCTCGCCCAGCAGCGCGTAGGTGGCGTAGAGGGCGTCACCGCTGGTGCGGTAGCGCACGCCGCCGGTGCGGTCGGGCTGCGCCTGCCCCTCGCTGGCGGTGGCGTACAGCACCAGCTGCTCGGGGTCGGTCGGCGCCGCGGGCAGCCGGGTGCCGCGCACGGACCGCGCGATCGCGAGCATCGCGTCGTAGAGGCGCCGGTTCGTGAACCGCGGGTTGTCGGAGGCGAAGAAGCTCAGGTCGGTCGCGCCGGCGCGGAGGGCCTGGGCGCTCCAGGTCCACAGGTCGCCCGGGGTGGGCCGGTAGCGGGAGTAGTCGAACGCCTGGACGACGATGCGCGTGCGCACGCCGGTCAGGTCGGACATCAGCTTGGCGCCGAACCCCGGGTTGTAGCGGCCGCGGCCGGCGCGGTCGCGCTCCGGGTAGCTCACGTACGGGTCGGCCTCCACCACGTCGGCGAACGACCCCAGGCGCGTGTAGTCCCAGGGGATGAAGCCGTCGATGAAGCCGTAGTCGTTCGGGCTCACCCGCGCCCCCGGGTCGAGCCGCCGGATGAGCCGCGCCTGCCCGCGCTTCATGGCGAGGAAGCGGTTGCCCGAGAAGCGCGTCCACGCGAGCCAGCGCAGGCGGGCGCGGGCGCTCGTGGTGGGCCTGGCCGCCGGGTCGGGCAGGGCGAACCCGGTGGCGCGGCGGAAGTCGCGCGCGAGCCTGCGGCCGAAGGCGGTGCGCCGCGCCGAGCCCCGCGGCAGGATCGTGACCGGCTCGTCCGAGCCCGTGTAGAGGTGCACGTACGGCGCCCCGCGCAGCCCGGGCACGATGCGGCGGATCTCGCGCAGGGCCTGCGCGCGGTACCGCGGGTCGAGCAGCGACAGGCGCCGCGTGTAGGCGGTGGGGTCGGCGGTGGGATCGGCGACGGTGGCGCCGCGGTCGAGCGCCCTGCGCGCCGCCCACACCTCGTACGCCACGTCCCACTTCAGGCCGGAGCGGGCGTACTCCCGGGCGAACGTCGACCGGTTGCGCCACCCGACCGGCTCCTTGGGGCTCAGCGGCAACGGCGGGAACGGCAGGGCGCTCGGGCCGCTGAACCAGAGCCCGTTCGTCCCGGCCTCGTGGAGGATCGAGCGCACCAGCGGGAACCAGCGCCGCGGCGCGATCGGCGGGGCGGTCGCCCGCCGCCACTGGGGCAGCTCGTTCTGGTTGAGCTCGTGGCTCCAGTCCGAGACCGTCCCGGCGGGGCGGTCTCCGGTGGCCGGGGCTGCGGCCGCGGGGACGGCTGCCACGGCGGCGATCGCCAGCGCGGCGAGTGCGGGGAGGAGGCGGGGCACGCGAGCGCCCATCCTGCCGACCGGCGCGATGCCCGCCAAACCTCGCTGGTCAGCGGGCGAGGATGCCACGGGCCTCCAGCGCCTGCGCCAGGCGCAGCAGGTCGGGCAGCTCGGCGCGCACCGCGGCGCGGACCCGCTCGGGCTCGGCGTCGGCGAGGGCGTCGGCCAGGGCGGCCACCTCGGCCCACCGGATCCGGGGGTCGGCGCGCCCGACCGCGGGGGAGAACCCGGACGCCGCCTCGCGGATCAGCACCAGCCGGTACCGGGCGGCGTCGGCGTAGAGGTCGCCGGCCGTGTCGTCCCGGAGCTCCCCGATCGCGTGGTCGTGGATGAGGATGCGCTCGGCGGCGTCGATCGCGCGGCGAAGGCGGTCCTGGTCGCCGATGGCCATCCCGGGGAACCCTACGGGGCGACTGATCCCGCCGGGCAGCGTGGACAAGTCCCGCCGGGCAGCAAGCCCTCTTGAGCGGGGCTCGCGGCTCGCTTCGCTCGCATCGGCCCGGCGGGAATCCGACCTTCCGCAAAGCCGGTCAGACTGCGTCGAGCAGACCGCAGCGAGCGAGCGGAGGGCTGATGGTGATGGAGATGGATGGGGCGCCCCGGCGCCTGCTGGTGTGGGACGCGCCCAACATCGACGTGGCGCTCGGCACCCTCCTCGGCGGCCGGGCCCCGCGGCCGGAGGAGCGGCCCCGCTTCGACGCCCTCGCCCGCTGGCTGGTGGAGCGCACCCCGGCCGACGAGGTGCCGGAGGCGTCGGTGTTCATCAACATCCCGCCCGACCGGATCGACGCGATCCGCGGCTTCGTGGAGATGCTGCGCGGCACAGGCTTCTCGGTGTACGCCCGCCCGAAGCTGACCGAGGCCGACGACATCGACCAGGCGCTGCTCGACCACCTGCGCGAGCGGGCCGGCGCGGCGCGGCTGGCGGAGGTGCTGCTGGCGTCGGCCGACCAGTACCGCGACGCCGACGACGACAGCCTGGCCGACCTCGCGGGACGGCTGCCGCTGACCGTCCTGGGGTTCCGGGAGTTCAACCGGGCCGCCATCGCGATGGACGGC
>DASSBX010000196.1:0-2930 GCA_035698305.1 Miltoncostaeaceae bacterium
GCCGCCCGCCAGTGCCTCGACCATCGCCGAGCCGGGAAGCTCGAGGGCGACGGCGGTGAGGGCGAGCAGCGCGAGCCCCGACACGCAGGCCAGGGCGCCGGCAAGGCGCGGCCCCCTCCGGCCCGCGGCGGGGCGCCCGGAGGGGCGGCCGGCGAGGCCCTCGACCAGGAGGTGCGCCATCCCGAGGAAGCCGAGGGCCAGGAGCACCGCGGCGAGCGCGGCCGCCCAGATCAGCCCGGCCGCCACCGCGCCCGAGAGGATCAGCACCTCGCTGATGAAGAGGGGGGAGGGGGGCAGCCCGGACAGGCTCCCCACGCTGAGGCCCACCGCCGACGCGACCGGCCGGCTGAGCGCCACCAGGCCGCGCGGCGGCCGTCTGCCCGCGGCGGGCTGCAGGCGCAGCAGCGGCACCGCCGCGGCGAACCCGAGCGACTTGGCGACGGCGTGCCCCAGCACGTGCAGCAGGCCCCCCGCCGTCGCGAGGGGGTGCTGCACGCCGATCGCGAACGCGATCACCCCCATGTGCTCGAGGCTGGAGTACGCCAGCAGCCGCTTCCACGGCAGCGGGCGCCACAGGAAGGGGACGGCGACCGCCAGGGACGCCAGGCCGAGCCCCAGGAACACCGCGCGCACGGCGGTCACCCCGACGGCGGGCTCCAGCGCGTCGGCGACCCGCCACGCGACCAGGGCGACGGTGGGCAGCAGCGCCGCCGACAGCAGGGCGCTGACCGGAGGCGGGGCCTCGCTGTGGGCGTCGGGGAGCCAGTTGTGCACCGGCGCCCACCCGGCCTTGGCGGCCAGGCCGGCGACGATCAGCACGAAGGCGGCCAGGGCCGCGTCGCCGTCCAGGCCGGGGGCCCGCGCCGCGAGCCGGTCCCAGTCGAGCACGGCCAGGGACCCCTCGTCCCCGGCGGCGGTCACGGCGAGCATCACGATGCCGAACAGCGCCACCGTCAGGCCCACGCTGGTCAGCACCAGATACTTCCAGCCGGCCTCGATCGCGGTCCGCTTGCCCGAGAAGGCGACCAGCAGGGCCGACGCGGCCGTCGTCGCCTCGAGCAGGATCCAGGCCAGGCCGAGGTTGCCGACGAGCGGGACCGCCAGCAGGGCGCCCCAGAAGAGGTGCAGGCTCGCCCAGTAGAGGTGCCGCGTTCGCACCGCGCCCGCGCGCGAGCTGGGGTTGGCGCGCAGGTAGGCGGGCGAGACGGTCACCGCGACGGCGCCGACGAACGCGATCGCCAGCAGGAAGACACCGCCCGCCGCGTCCACCGACCACCACGACCCCGTGGCGGGCTCGCCGGCCGTCCACGCGAGCGCCAGCGCCGCCAGGGCGAGCGCCGGGACCGCCGCGAGCATCCCGCCCCAGCGGCCCACCCGGTCGGTGGCGGTCGCCGACCGGCACGCGGTCGCTGCGAGGGCGACCGCCGCCGGAACGAGCGGCACGGCCCACACGAGCGCCTCCGGCGGCTCAGTCACGCATGGCCCGCAGGGCCGTCGAGTCGGTGGTGCCGAAGGCGTCGAGGATGCGCCGCTGGAAGGCGGCCGCGACCGTGATCAGCAGCACGAGGTCGAAGGCCATGCCGAGCTCCACCACCAGCGGCAGGGCTCCGTGGGACGACATCGCCGCCACCGCGATGCCGTTCTCGGCGACCAGGAAGGCGAGCACGGCGAAGATGGTGGCCCGGCGCACCAGGACGAGCGCCAGGGCCGTCGCGACCATCGCGGTCGCCGCGTCCTCGGCGACGCGGCTCTCGAGCCCGAAGGGCGGCACCAGCGCGACGACCGCCGCGACCAGCGCCGCGGAGCCGACCAGCCGGGCGAGCGAGCCCGGGCCCTCGTCGTGCAGCCGCGCCTCGCGCGTGCGCCGCGCGACCACGACGGTCACCGTCGACACCGCCACGCCCTTCGCGGCCAGCAGCCCGGCGGCGAGCGCCACGTGCCCGCCCTCCCCGGGCGCGATCGCGACGGCCGCGGCCCCGAGCAGCAGCGTCTGGGCGGTCACGAGCCACGCGGCCGTCAGCGGCCGCCGAACGGCGATCGCACCGAGCCCCAGGCCCACGAGCGTCCACATGAGCCAGGCGCTCATCCGCCGCCGCCCGCAACCGAGCTGACCACGCCGAGCAGCGCGATGGCCACGCCGGCCAGCAGCACGGGCGGCACCCGCAGCAGCCGCATCTTGGCGTGCCAGGTCTCGACCAGCCCCAGGCCGGCGACCAGGGCGACCATCGCGAGCGCCAGCGCGGCGAGACCGCCGGCCAGGTCGTCGGGGTGCGGCAGGTACAGGCCGGCGGCGAGCGCGAGCACCACCCAGTGGCGGGCCGCCGCGGCCCACTCGAGGTACGCGAGGTCGCGCCCCGCGTACTCGAGCAGGGGCCCCTCGTGGACCATCGTCAGCTCGAGGTGCGTGTCGGGGTTGTCGAACGGCTGGCGGCCGGTCTCGAGGAGCACGACCAGCCCCATGGCGACGACGCCGCACCAGTGGGCCGGCTCGCCCCAGACGGCTCCGCCGGCCGCGGCGGCCCACATCTCGCGCAGGTCGGTTGTCCCGGCGGGGATCGCGGCGAGCAGGACCACCGCCAGCAGCAGCGCCTCGCCGAAGACGGCGAACGTCAGGTCGCGGGCCGCGCCCATCATCCCGAAGCCGCCCCCGTCGTCCCACGCCGACAGGGCCATGGCCACGCGGGCCAGCACCAGGAGACCCACCAGCACGAGGGCGTCGTGACCCGCCGGCACGCCCGTCCCCACGGCCGCGACGGGCACGACCATCACGCACAGGGCGAGCGCCGCGGCCACCAGCGCGGGCGCGAGGCGGTGGACCGGCCCGGTGCCCACGGGGTCGACGACGCCCCGGCGCCACACGCGGCGCAGCTCGCGGTAGGGCTGCCGCACGCCGGGGCCGCGCCGCCCCTGCCGGCGCGCCTTCACCGCCT
>DASSBX010000197.1:0-2451 GCA_035698305.1 Miltoncostaeaceae bacterium
CGGGATGGCGTGCAGCAGCTCGTGGTCGCGCCCGAAGCTGATGTTGCTCGCCATGTCATTGACCCGGGCCACGTCGCTCGTGCGGATCTCGTCGCCGGTGACCGAGACCATCCCGTGCGAGCTCCGGCCCGCCACATGTTCACCCGCGATGCCGCAGTAGGTCGAGCCGACCTCGACGCCGGCCATGCGCTGGGCGCTCTTCATGGCCTTGTCGATGGCCCGGGTGGTCTCCTCGATGTCGCGGACCACGCCGCGCCGGATCCCGGCGCTCCGATCCACGCCCACGCCGAGGATGCGGGCCCCGGCGTCGCGCGCATCGCCGGTGACCTCGGCGATGAGAGCGACGACCTTGGTCGAGCCGAGGTCGAGCGCCGCGACCAGCCGCTGCGGCTGAGTGGTCATGCTCGGGTCCGGCGCACGATCACCTGGCCCGCGAAGCGTCCGTCGAGTTCCTGATAGGCCTGCCCCGTCCGGGCGAGCGCCTGCTCCACCGCCGTCACCGCTCGAATGTCCTCCGCGGAAACCTGTGCGCCGAACCAGAGGCGCCGCCCCCCCACGTCGAGTACCACGTCGGGCCCCACCCGCCATGCCGCGCCGATCCTGGCGAACAGGTCGGGGTCCGCGTCGCGGACCCGCGCCAGCACTCCGGTCACGATCGCGTCCTGATTGGCCGCCAGCGGGAGATCCGGGGCCGAGCGGAGCGGATCGAACGGGAGCACCCGCCCGCGTGCGTCCAGCAGGGCGAGCCCGTCGCCGCGGCTCGCGAGCGCCACCGGTGCCGTTTCTTCCAGCGCGACCTCCAGCGTCCCGGGAATTCGCCGGCCCACGTCCGCCGAGGTCACCCCCGGCATCGCGAGCACTCGGCGTGCGAGGGGAGAGAGATCGTCGAATACGCTGGACCTGGGGGAGAGCTTCAGTGCGCTCACCACCTTCGCCGGATCAAGATACTGCAATCCGGCGATCTCCACCCGCCTCACCCGGAAAAAGTCGATGCCTCGCAGCAGCGGGGGCAGTCCGAACCAGAGCGCAAGTCCCAGGAGGAGGGCGCCGAGGATCTTCCGGCCGGCTTTCAGGCGGCGTCCAGCCACTGCACCAGCTCGGGGCCGACCCGGGTAATGTCGCCGGCGCCGAGCGTCAGCACCACGTCGCCGGGCACGAGGGCCTCATACACCCGGCGGCCCACCTCTGCCCGGGCGGGCTCGAACCGCGCGTCGGCGCCCGCGCGGCGCGCGGCGTCGGCGACCTGCCGGCCGCTCACGCCCGCCATCGGATGCTCGCGGGCCGCGTAGATCTCGGTGACCCGCACCAGATCGGCGGCGGCGAGCGCCTGGCCCATGGCCTCGCCGTGGGCCGCGGTGCGCGAATAGAGGTGCGGCTGAAACACCGCCACCAGCCGTCGGCCGGGATACGCCTGGCGTGCCGCGGCGAGCGTGGCCACGAGCTCGGACGGATGGTGCGCGTAATCGTCTACGACCGCGACCCCGCGATGCTCGCCAAGCCGCTCGAACCGCCGGCCCACGCCCGGGAACTCGGCCAGCGCCGCCGCGGCCTTCGTAAGATCGCCGCCCAGCGCGTCGACCGCACCAAGCGCGGCGACGGCATTGCGGAGATTGTGCACCCCCGGTACCCGGAGCCGGACCGGGAGCGTGCGGCCGCCGGGAAAGCGGACCGTGGCCTCGGTGCGGTCGGCGAGCTGCACCATGTCGACGATCCGGATCTCGGCATCGTCCGCGAACCCGAACCGGCGCGCCGGCCGGTGCAGGCGCCCTGCCACCTGTTTCGCACCCGCGTCGTCCGCGCTCACCACCACCGCCTCGGCGCGTCCCGCAAACTCGACGAAGGCGTCCTCGAGTGCCGCCATCGAGCCGTAGCACTCGAGGTGGTCGGGCTCGACGTTGTTCACGATCGCCACCGTCGGGTGCAGCGTGAGGAAGGCCTGGTCGTACTCATCGGCCTCCACCACGAACAGGTCGTCGCCGGCCAGGCGGGCGTTGCCGCCCCACGCGCTCACCCGCCCGCCCGCGATCCCGGTCGGCGCCAGCCCGGTCGCGGTGAGCGCCTCGGTGGTCATCACCGTCGTCGTGGTCTTGCCGTGCGTGCCCGCCACCGCCACCGACCGTGCGCCGCCGATGAGCTCCGCGAGCGCAGCCTTCCGCGGCACGACCGGAAGTCCCAGTGCGCGCGCGCGGTCGAGCTCGGGATGGCCGGCGGATACGGCCGCTGTCACGATGACCGCGCGCGCGCCGTCGAGGTGCGACGGGTCATGCCCCTGCAGAACCGGCACACCCATCGCCGCGAGATCGGCGGCGCCCGACGGATCGGTATCGCACCCGCTCACGACGACCCCCCGGCGGCAGGCGATGAGGGCAAGCGCGCTCATACCGGCCCCGCCGATCCCGATAAAATGGACAGGGCGCCTATCCGTGGGGGTAAACAGGTTCATGTGGATGC
>DASSBX010000198.1:0-2817 GCA_035698305.1 Miltoncostaeaceae bacterium
GGCGAGCGGAATTCACTTCCGTTCGTGGTGAGCTTGTCGAACCACGTCCGGGCCACCTCGATGTCCCGACCGTGCCCTTCGACAGCTCAGGGCGAACGGAATCCGGGGTGGTGACGCTTAGACAGGCTCAGGGCGAGCGGATGCTGGAGTGGGCGGGCGCTCAGGCGTCGTCGTGGGGGGCGCGGGTGTGGCGGCGGAGGGAGCGGACGGTCTCGGCGACAGTCTGGATGTCGCGGGCGCCGGCCCGATACTGGACGTACTGCTCGAGGTCGGTGAGGGCGAGCGGGTATTCGCCCAGGCGTTCGCGAAGCATGCCGCGGTCGCGGATCTCGTCCAGGTCCCAGGGGTAGAGGGCGAGCAGCAGGTCGATGACGCGGGCGGCGCGCTCCTCGTCGCCGCGCTGCAGGTGGCCGGCCTTCAGGTTGTGCAGCACACGCTGGATGACCTGCCGAGGGGTGAGCGCGGCCAGGTAGTGGGGCTTGAAGGGGACGCGGGCGCCGAAGACGTTGCGGACCAGCACCTGGCAGTCGCGGACGGTGAGGACGCGGCCGGCGTTGAAGACATCGAGGTACAGCGAATCCTCTGGGATACCGCCCTCCGGGCGGTAGTGGCAGATGACGTGGCCGGGCAGTCCGACGATGCGCATGTCCAGGCCGGCGCGCTGGGCCACCTCGGCGTAGACGACGGCGAGGGTGACGGGGATGCCGGTGCGCTCGGACAGCACGTGGCTGAGGTAGAGGTTGCGCGGGTCGTCGTAATGGTCGCTGTTGCCGTGGAACTCCAGCTCGCGGTAGAGCAGCTGGTTCACGGTCTGGGCGACGCGGAGGGGCGAGGCGCGACGCTCGGCGTCGCGGGTGAGCCGTTGCTCCAGCGTCTCGGCCATGTCCTGTAGCCGGCGCTCGTACGCGTCGATGTCCAGGCCGGGGTACTCGGACTGCGCGATGAGCAGGGCGGCGTGCGCCAGGGGCACCTCGTCGGCGGGGCCGGCGACGGCCTGGCGGAAGCGCTCGAGGATGGCCTGTTGGTCGTCCACCGCTAGCGGTCCAGGCGGGAGCGGGCGGGGGTGAAGCCCTCGAACGCCACGATCTTGAGCGCGGTGACGGTGAGGAGAAGGAGGACGCCGACGAGCAGCACGTCGGGGTACTCGAGGCGATAGGTGAGCAGTGGGACGAGCAGGAGACCGATCAGGCCGGCAAAGCGCTTGGAGCCGACCGCCAGGTAGAGGCCGACCGCGACGGCGGCGGCGGGGATGGCGGCCTGCGGGACGAGCGCAAAGAGCGCGCCGATGGCGGCGGCGGTGCCGTTGCCGCCGTGCAGGCGCAGGAAGATCGAGAAGTCGTGACCGGCGACGGCCATGAGGCCCGCGATGATCGCCGAGCCGTCCCCGAGGCCGGCGATGTGGGCGATGCCGACGGCGGCCATGCCTTTGCCGACGTCGCCTGCGGCCACGATCAGCGCCGCGCGGAGGCCGACGCTGTGCCAGACGTTCATGGTGCCCGGGTTGCCGTCGCCGAGTGTGCGGATGTCGCGGCCGGTCATGCGGTACACGACGATGTACGACATCGGCACGGAGCCGAGCAGATATGCGGTGACGATGACGACGGCCAGCGTCACGGACCACCTCCCCTGGGAGCGAGCATAGGCATGCTCCATGATACGCGACAAGCGGTGCGGAGATGGCGTGGCGTCGAGGGTCGAAACGGCCCCGCGCGCCCTCGCCGGGGGCCGGTGGTCAGGTCGCCTCGGAGATGGGGCGACGGCCGCTGAAGCCGGTGGAGCGAGGGTGCCACCAGTCGATCTCGTCCTCGCCGGCACGCCAGCACCAGTAGGCGGGGCCCCCCTGGATGGTGGTGGGGAAGTCGAGCAGGCCGTCGTCGATGCCCTTGATCTCGGCGCCGGCGGCGGTGATGACGCCGATCTGGGTGCGTGCCTCCTCGCCCAGGCGGCGCTGGTCCAGGCGCAGGCTGCGCGTGCGGGCCTCGGCGACGACGCCGTTGTTGAGGTGGCGGCGGTTCAGGGCGTTGAGCTCCGCCTTGACCGCGCGCAGTTGCTGCTGGACCGCCTGCAGCGCCTCGACGGCCGGGCGCAGGGCATGGAGGACGAGCCGCGCCTCCTCCAGGGTGAACTGGCGTTCGGCGGTCACGGGCGGTCAGTCGCGGAAGGGCGTAAAGCCGGTGGCGCCGGTGCGGGGCTCCGGGTCGGGGCGGTCGCGGGGGGCATCCGGGGCGGTCCAGACGGGGACGCTGTCGCCGTTGACCGGGGTGACGTACGGCTGGGCGGGCGGCGGGGCGTCGCCGAAGCCGGGCAGTTCGTCCTGGAACATCTCGCGGATGCGCTGGAGGTCGCCGGCGAGGGCGGAGGCGCCGAAGTTGACGCCGAAGGCGGCCAGCCAGCCGGGGATGCCGAGCCAGGACCAGGGCGTCTCGCGCACCCGGAAGCCGGCGACGATGCCGGGGACGAGGTCCTGGGGGCGGGGGCGAAGCGAGGCAAAGTCGAGGGCGGTCGGGTCCTCGCCGACCTCGGCGCGGCGGCGCGCCTCGGCGAAGGCGCGGCCGGCGGCGGCGCCGGCGAGGGCGGCCAGGAGGATGAAGATGAGGCCTCGAAGTCGGGACATCGTCGTGACCTCCTGCGTGTGGCCGACACTGCACACTAGGCGGAGCGCTGCGACGCGGTCAACCTGACCGTAGACTGTGCGCTGCCGCGGCCCGCGCGCGCGGCGGCGACATGCGGGAAGCGAGCGGCGCCCTGTCCACCTCCACGACCGCTCCGCCATCCACCGGCCCGCCGGGCGGGCCCGCGCCGCGCTTCTTCTACGGG
>DASSBX010000199.1:0-8416 GCA_035698305.1 Miltoncostaeaceae bacterium
GCCGCCCACCCGACCATCGCGTCGACGATCGGGGGCGGGGTGTAGGTGGCGCCGTCGGGGCGGCGGCGCTCGGGGCCGCGCAGGCGGCAGAACGCGGCGCCGAGCGGGTCGTCCCCCTCGCCGATCGCCGCGCGCAGCGCCGCGACGCCGCCGGGCGGGGGCTCCGCCGCCCGCGCGAGGGCGGCCTCGGCGTCCGACCATCCGGGCACGTCCCGCGCGCCGAGCGCGAGGGCGGCGCCGGCGAGCGCCGGCTCGGTGGCGATCCTGTCGCCGGGCGGCCCGGACATCCCCCGGAGGGTAGGAGCGACGGCGGACGTTGCCCTGCGCCGGTCCGCTCGTACAGACTCCCGCCGATGCGCTGGAAGCGGACACCGGGGAGCGGGAGCGTCGAGGACCTGCGGGGGCGGTCCTCCGGCGGCCGGATGCCGATGGGCAGGATCGGCGGCGGGCTCGGCGGCGCCGGCGTGCTCGGGGTCATCGTCGCGCTGCTGATCACGTTCCTCGGGGGCGGTGGCGGCGGCTTCGACCCCGGCGCCGGGCTCGATCAGCTCGACCCGACGCCGGCGGCCACCGACGACGCCGTCGCCCAGGGGCCCGACTCCGAGGAGAACCTCGTCGCGTTCGTGCGCTTCGTGGTGGACGACATCCAGGAGAGCTGGGCGGTGGCGTTCCAGAACCTGGGCCGGCAGTACGAGCCCACCGGCCTGCGCGTCTTCCGGGCCAGCATCGCGACCGGGTGCGGCACCGCGTCGTCGGCGGTGGGGCCGTTCTACTGCCCGGTCGACCGGTTCGTGTACCTCGACCTCGGGTTCTTCCGGGAGCTGCGCGACCGCTTCGGCGCGCCGGGCGACTTCGCCCAGGCGTACGTGATCGCCCACGAGTACGGGCACCACGTCCAGAACCTCCTCGGGATCCTGCCGGACGTGAACCGGCGCCAGCAGGAGAACCCGGACGAGGCGAACGCGCTGTCGGTGATGCTGGAGCTGCAGGCCGACTGCTTCGCCGGCGTGTGGGCCCACTCGGCCTACGAGCAGGGCCAGCTGGAGGAGGGCGACCTGGAGGAGGGGCTCACGGCCGCGTCATCCGTGGGCGACGACCGCCTGCAGCAGGCGGCGGGCGGCCCGATCAACCGGGAGACGTTCACCCACGGCAGCTCCGAGCAGCGGCGCAACTGGTTCCTCACCGGGTTCCAGCAGGGCGACCCGGCGGCCTGCAACACGTTCACGGCCGGCGACCTCTAGCCGGCGGCCCGCAGCACCAGCACCGGGCAGGGGGCGTGGTTCACCAGGTGGTGCGCGAAGCTGCCGAGGGCGAGGCGGTGGGCCAGGCCGTGGTGCGACGCGCACACGAGCAGGTCGACCGCGTTGCGCTCCGCCCACACGACCACCTCGCCGGCGGGGTGGCCGTGCAGCACCACGGCGGTGCCCTCGTCGGCGTCCGCGGTGGCCTCGTCGAGCCACGCCCGCGTGCCGGCCAGCATCTCCTCCAGGTTCACCTGGAGCCCGTAGCCGGTGGAGAACGGCGGCGGCCACTGGACCACGTGCAGCACGGTGAGGCGCCCCTCGCCGAACGTACGGAGCCGGCGGGCTTCCGCCAGCGCGCGCCGCGACGCGTCGGAGTCGTCCATGCAGACGGCGATGTGGCGGAAGGCGGTGTCCATCGGGCGGCTCCGGTGCGGTCGGCGGGTGAGGGCCGGACGGTATCCGGGGAGGCACCCCGCCGCCCTCGTCTAACCTCCTTCGCAGGATGCGCAGGATCAGCGACATCGTCGCCACCGGCCCCACCCTGTCGGTGGAGTTCTTCCCGCCGCGCTCGGAGGAGGCGGAGCGCCAGCTGCAGGACGCGCTCGCCGACCTGGCCGGCCTGGGCCCGTCGTTCGCGTCGGTGACCTACGGGGCGCTCGGCTCGACCCGCGACCGCACCCGCGACCTGGTGATCGGCATGAACGCCGACCACCCGTTCCCGACGATGGCCCACCTCACGTGCGTCGGGCACACCCGCGCGGAGATCGCCCGGCTGCTGGACGACTACGCGGCGGCGGGGGTCGTCAACATCCTGGCCCTCGGGGGCGACCCGCCGGCGGACGGCGCCGCGCCGGAGGGCGACTTCAGGTACGCGATCGAGCTGGTCGAGGCGGTGCGGGCACACCCCGCCGGGTTCTCGGTGGGGGTCGCGGCCCATCCGGAGCTGCACCCGCGCTCGACCGACCGGGCGCAGGACCGCCGGCACCTGGCCGAGAAGCTCGAGCTCGCCGACTTCGCGATCACGCAGTTCTTCTTCCGCGCCGAGGACTACGCGCGCATGCTCGACGAGCTCGCCGCCCTCGGCTGCCACCGCCCGGTCATCGCGGGGGTGATGCCGATCATCAGCGCCGCCGGCGTCCGGCGGATGGCGCAGATGAACAACACCCGCATCCCGCCGGCCCTCTCGGAGCAGCTGGACCGCCTGGCCGACGACCCGGCGGGGGTGGCGGCGCTGGGCGTCGAGACGGCGGCGGCGCTCAGCGAGGAGCTGGTGGCCCGCGGCGCCCCCGGCCTGCACCTCTACAGCCTGAACCGCTCCGCGTCGGTGCGGCGGCTGTGGTCGCCGGTGACGGCCGCGGTCCGCGGCTGAGGCGCCGCACCCCGTGGGCGACTGGGACTTCCTCACGAACCACGCGCACGTGCTGCTGTGCCTGCGCCGTGATCCCAACGCCCGGCTGCGCGACGTCGCTGCGGCGGTGGGCATCAGCGAGCGGGCCGCCCAGCGGATCGTCGCCGACCTGGAGGAGGGCGGCTACGTGAGCCGCGAGCGCGCCGGCCGGCGCAACCGGTACGTCCTCCACCGGGGCCGCGGCCTGCGGCACCCGCTGGAGGCGGCGCACACCGCCGACGAGCTCGTCGACCTGCTGTCGGCGGCCCGCTCGCCGCCGGTCGGGCGGCCCAGGCCGCCGGTCAGGCGGGCCGGGCCTCGTGGTCGAGGAGCCACCGCTTGACGTCGGTGCCCCAGCGGAAGCCGCCCAGGCCGCCCCCGGTGCGGACGACGCGGTGGCACGGCACGAACAGGGCCGCCGCGTTGCGGGCGCACGCCGAGGCGGCGGCGCGGACGGCGGCGGGCCGCCCGGCGAGGGCCGCGTAGCCGGTGTAGGTCACCGGCTCGCCCGGCTCCACCGTCCGCAGCACCCCCCACGCGTGCATCAGGAAGTCCCCGGACCGCTGCCTCACCGGGACGTCGCGGATCGCCTCCAGGTCGCCGTCGTGGTAGGCCCGTGCGGCCGCCGTGGCGGCGCCCAGGTCGGCGCGTCGCCGCAGCGTCCCATCGCCGCGCAGGCCGGGGTGGATCCACGGGACGAGGTCGCCGGCGTCGGCGGTCCATCCGCTAGCCAGCACCGCGCCGTCGTCGTCGGTGACCGCGGTGAACGGCCCCGCGGGGGTGTCGAGTGTCGCGACGTTCATCGGTCGCCCTCCATCGTCGTCATGGTCGTGGAACCGAAGGTCCACAGGTGCAGCAGCGCGTATCCGCGCCACGGCCGCCACCGCTCCGCCCGGGCGGCGAGCCGCGCCGGGTCGTCCGGCAGGCCCAGCCGCGCGGCGGCGCGCCGCGCCGCCAGGTCGGTCGGCAGGAACGCGTCCGGGTCGCCGCGCATCCGCAGCGACACGTAGCCGGCGGTCCCCGGCCCCACCCCCGGCAGCGCCATCAGGCCCTCGCGCACCGTCGCAGGGTCGTCCCCCGGCTCTAGCGACAGGCCGCCCGACGCCACCGCCGACGCGAGCGCCCGCAGCGCCGCCCGGCGCGACGCCGGCATCGGCAGCGCCCGATCCGGGGCCTCCGCGAGCGCCTCCGGCGACGGGAACCCCCGCACCGGGCCATCCTGGTCGTCGGCCTCCGTCCCCTCGCCCAGCGCCGCGGCCATGCGGCCGAGCACCGCCCGCGCCGCGGCGACGGACACGCCCTGGCCCACCACCGCCCGCACCGCCGCCTCCCAGCCGTCGGCCGCCCCCGGGATCCGCAGCCCCGGGCGCCGCCGGACGAGCGGCGCCAGCGCGGGATCGCCGGCCAGCGCGTCGTCGACCGCCACCGGGTCGGCGTCCAGGTCGAGGATCCGCCGGCAGCGCGTCACCGCGGCGCCCAGGTCGCGCAGGTCGTCGAGCGCCAGCTCCGCCCGCACGTGGCCGTCGCCGGGCGACAGGGCCACGCGGCCCGGCCCGGACGGCAGGCGCAGCACCCGCCGGTACGTCCCGGCGCCGGCGTCCTCCACCCCCTCCACCGCCCGCGCCGCCAGGAACCGGAGCGCCGCGTCCAGGTCGATGGGGCGCCGGTACGCCAGGCGCAGCGACACCGCCCCCGGTCCCGCGTCGTCGCCCGCCCGCCGGCGGGCGCGCAGCTCCCGCGGGCTCGACCCGTACACCTCGCGGACCGTGCCGTTGAACTGGCGGACGCTGGCGAAGCCGGCCGCGAACGCCACCTGCGCGAACGGCAGGGGCGTCGTCTCGATGAGGATCCGCGCCGTCTGGGCGCGGCGGGCGCGCGCGATCGCCAGGGGCCCCGCCCCCAGCTCGGCCCGCACCATCCTCGTGAGGTGGCGCTCCGTGTACCCCAGCCGGCGCGCCAGCCCCGGCACGCCCTCGCGCTCCATGACGCCGTCGCCGATCATCCGCATCGCCCGCGCCACCAGATCGGAGCGGGCGTCCCACTCGGGCGACCCGGGGGCCGCGTCGGGCCGGCAGCGCATGCAGGCCCGGAAGCCCTCGCCCTGCGCCGCCGCCGCGCTCGCGAAGAAGCGCACGTTCGACCGCCTGGGCGTGCGGGCCGGGCAGGAGGGACGGCAGTAGATGCCGGTGGAGGTCACGCCGACCACGAACCACCCGTCGAATCGGGCGTCGCGGCCCTGGATGGCGCGGTAGCAGACCTCGGCGTCGGGGAGCGGGCTCACGGGATCATGGTGGCACCTCCCCGGCGGTTCGTCTGGCGGGTTTCGGACATCGCGGTCGGGGCCGGCCCGGCGCCGGCGGGGGGCGCGCCTCGGTGCCCATGGGGGGTCACCCGGCGGAAGACTGGGGTCGCATTGGGGGGTCCACCCCGATGCGCCGCCGGGGGCGGGGCGAGAGGGTTGGGGCGTGATCGACGCCCTCCGCATCCCGCTCCCCCGCCGGCGCCCCTGGCTCGGCGAGATGCTGCTGTTCGCGTTCGCGCTGCTCGTCTACCAGGGCTCCCGGGCCCTGGTGATCGGCGACCCCGCGACCGCGTTCCGCAACGCCCGCGACGTGATGGGGCTGGAGCGGGCGGCAGGCGTGTTCGTGGAGCCGTCCGTCCAGCGTGCGCTGATGGACCACGAGACGCTCGTGTCGCTGCTCAACCAGTTCTACATGTCGGCCCACTGGGTCGTGACGCCGCTCTTCTTCGTCTGGCTGTACCGGCGCCGCCGGCCGGCGTACGCGTACGTCCGCAACGCCTTCCTGGTGGCCAACGCGGTCGCGCTGAGCGTCTACATGCTGTTCCCGGTGGCGCCCCCGCGCCTCGCGGGCGGGCGCGAGGGGTTCGTCGACACCCTCCACGCGGTGAGCGGCGTCGACCTGCACGGCGGGATGCTGGCCGGATGGTTCAACCCCCACGCGGCGGTGCCGTCGATGCACTTCGGCTACGCGTTCCTGATCGGCGTGGTGGGCGTCGCCCTGGTGCGCAACCCGGTGGCCCGGACCGCGCTGGTCGCCTACCCCGCGCTGGTGCTGCTCACGATCGTGGGCACCGCCAACCACTACGTGCTCGACGCGGCCGCGGGCGCCGCGGTGATGCTGCTGGGCCTCGCCGCCGTCGCCGCCTGGCCGGCGCTGACGGCGCGGGTGCGTCAGCGCAGCACGTCCCCCAGCCCGAGGCACGCGGGGCACGGCACGGGCGCCAGGACGGTCCCTTCGCCGTTGCGCGCCTCCACCGGCGTCCAGATGCGGCGCTGCCCCCAGCAGTGAGGGCACGGCACCCACTGCGGGGCGGGGGCCTGCGCCCGGGCCGGCGTGCCGGCGGGGGTCCCGGCGGGCGGGGTCACCGGACCGCTCCGTCCGGCCCCCGCACGCAGAAGTCGCTCACGGCCAGCGGCGCCGCCGTGTACGCGCGGCCGCGGTACGGCCAGACGCGCCACACGTAGCAGCGGCCGGCGCGCAGGGGCCGGCGGCGGGGGAGGACGAGCCGGGTGCCCGCCGGGAACGCGGAGGCGACCTTGCGCAGCCGCACCCCGACCACCTCGAAGACCTGCACGTTGTAGACGGACGTGCCGCGCGGGCCCCGGGTCCAGCGCAGCACCGGCCGCCGGGTTCGCACCACCGCGCCGGCTGTGGGGCGCAGCAGGCGGGCGCGCCGGCGCCAGCCGGCCGCTGTCGCGGGCGCTGTCGCGACCGCGGCGCTCCCCGCCTGGAACGGCAGCCGGGCCCAGGGGCCGGCGTTGCCGGCGGCGTCCGTCTGGCGCACCTCGAAGACGTGGGGGCCGGGGCGGAGCGCACCCGCCTCGGCCCGGTCCCCGGCGGTGTCGGCGGGTCCGGCCACGATGCGGCCGTCGCCGGCCGCGACCCGCCACGTGGCGGTCGCGCCCGGCTCCATCCCCGTCCAGGCGAACGCCGACGCGCCCACGAGCGCCGGCACGGGGGCCGCGGGGGCGGTGGCGTCGACCACGAACGTCCGCGCCGCGGCGGGCCCCTCCTGGCCGGCGGCGTTCACCTGGGCGACGCGGAAGAGGTACGCGCCGTCGCCCAGGCCCGCCACCTCCGCGCGTCCCGAGGCCGCCGGCGCGGCACCCGACCGCACTGCCCGCCCCACGTCGTCGACGACCGCCCAGCGGGACGCGACGCGCTCGCCCGCCCACGCGAACTCGCGCGCCGCCGGCCCGGGCGTCCGCACCTCGGTGAGCGCCGGGGCCGCGGGGATCGTGGCGACGGTCAGCGTGGGCCGCTGCTCGGGCGGGGTGCTCGCCGTGCCGCCGTTGACGTTCACGAGCCGCACGAACCAGCGGTGGGTGCCGTCGTCGGGCAGATCCACCGTCGCGCGGGCGCCCGTGGCGGTCGCGGGGGCGTCGGCGACGCGCAGGGGGACGCCGCCGACCTCGGCATAGACCTCGTAGCGGTCGATCGCCACGCCGCTCGTGCCCGGCGTCCACGCGAAGGCCGGACGCAGGACGGGCGACACGGCGCCGTCGGCGGGCGACTGCGGCACGGGAGGGGCGGCGGCCGCGCCCGCGGCGGCCAGGAGGACGGCGAGCGCCGAGGCGGCGGTGGCGGCGGCGGTCGGTTGGGGCATGTCGTCCTCGTCCGGCGGGGGTGGCAGTGGATGACGCCACCCCACCAGGCGGAACTCACGCGCCGGTCACGGCCCGCTCACAGGCGCGGATCGGCGACTCTGGCGACCTTCCCACTTCTTTTACGCGCGGATGTTGGGTACGCGGCCGGTTTGGGGGAGTATCCGCATGCGATGAGCACCGCGACCCCAGCGCGCGGCTCGGGCTTCCTCGACGACGGCCGGCGGCCCGGCGAGGGGCTGGAGGCTGCCTTCGAGGCCTTGTACCGCAGCCACCGGGAGCGGGTGCTGCGGCTGTGCCGCGCGATGGTCGGCCACCCCCAGGACGCCGAGGAGGCCGCCCAGGCGACGATGCTCAGCGCCTACCGGGCGCTGGAGCGCGGCGACCGCCCGGGGGTGGTCGGCGCGTGGCTCACCACCATCGCCCGCAACGAGTGCCGCGACCTGATCGGCCGCCGCCGGCTCGAGGTGCCCCTGCCCGACGCCCTCCCCGCGGTCACCTCCGACCCCGCCGACGTGGTGGAGCGGCGCGAGCGGATGCGCGAGCTGCGGCGCGACCTGGCGGAGCTGCCGCGCGGGCAGCGCACCGCGATCGTGCTGAGGGGCATGGCGGGGATGCGCCACGCCGAGATCGCCGAGGTGGTCGGCGGCTCCGAGCAGGCCGCCCGGACCCTGGTGTACGAGGCGCGCGAGTCGCTGGCCGAGTTCGCGGAGGGACGCGCCCTGGGCTGCGCCGAGGTGCGCCCGCGGATCGACTCCGGCGACGGGCGGGCGCTGCGCGCCCGCCGGGTGCGGGCCCACCTGCGCGTGTGCGACGGCTGCCGCGAGGCGGCGGCGGAGCGGCGCGGCGGCCGGATCGCCGGGTGGCTGCCGGTGCCCGCGTTCCTCGCGGCGCTGCGCGGGCTGTTCACCGGCGGGGGCGCGGCGCCGGTCGCGGGGGGCGCCGCGCTGGTGTCGATGGTGGCGGCGGGTGCGCTCGTGATGGCTGGGCCGTGGAACCCGTCGAGCGCCCCCGCGGGCGCGAGCCCCGCCGCCGCACCCGCGGCGGCCACGTCCACGCCGCGGCCCGCGTCCGGAGCCTCCAGCGCGGCGACCATCGCACCCGCCCGGGCCCGCCGCGCCGCCGCGCCGCTCCCGTCGGCCACCGGCGCCGCGGCCC
>DASSBX010000200.1:0-2475 GCA_035698305.1 Miltoncostaeaceae bacterium
CGATCGGGCGCGGGCTCCATTCCCGAGCTGCTGAAGCTGCGGCTCGATGACTCCACGCCAGCCTTCCTGTCCGTCCCTCATCTGAAACCGAGGCCGCCGTCGGGCAGCAAGTGCGGAAGAACCCACGGAGGCTGGGAGCACACCGGGCATACCGCGGCCGCCGCCCCAAACCGAGAGGGCGCGCCGGGGGGATGTCACATTGGGCGGCCAAGGGAGGCCGCTCCGGCGTGCGGATCCCGGCGCAAGAGGCGCCGGGATTGCCGACGGCCGGTAAGAACGATGCCCGACAGGACGCTGGAGCGGCCATGAGCGAAATCGCGATGCGCAGGATCAGCCGCCGGCTCGGTGCAGTGCCGGGACAGCCCGATGGAGCGGGCGCACGATGAACCCGCGGGAGCCCCGGCCCCGCGCGACCACCACCGGCGGCCCGGCAGCGACGCCGCGCCGCCGGGGAGCGCAGGAGCGCTTCTACGTCGGGCGCCGAGCCGACCGGCCCGAGGTCTACATCGTCTCGCTGTGCGACGTCGAGCCGCTCCGCCCGCCCACGGAGCGGCTCGACGCGGCCTTCGCGTGGGGCGCCGACGCACAGCACGCAGGGGCAGAGCTGGCGTTCGCCATCCTCTCTCACGCGACCGGCCGGGAGCCGCCCGAACCGGTGTGCGAGGAGTTCTGCGCCGAGGTGGTCGCGTCGTTGCCGGACGCCGGCTTCGTGATTGGATGCGACGACGTCGCCCTGTGGCTGGCCGCGGAGCGGCGTGCCCCCGAGACCTGGCGGCGAGCGCCCGGTCGCGGCGTGCGCCGCCGCCTCGCGGACGCGCTCGCGGCGCTCGTGGCGTCCTTGAACCGGGAGCCGAGCGGCGTCGGGCCTTGGTTTTGACGGCGTTCGCTCCACGCCGCGTTCGCCTCCAGTCGATGCGTTAGGGGGGAGTCGTCCCGGGCCCGCCGCCCACGCGGCGGTCCGTGTCTACGGGCGCACCCGCCCCGCGGCGCGCAGCCGGCCGAGGCGCGCGGCTCGGCGATCCGGTCGAGGCGTAGGCCGGGATCGCCGAGGATCCGGAGCGGGCCGGAGCGTCAGGCGCGCGCGGGAAGGGAGGGTCCGTCCCTGCGTCGTGGGACGAGGTCGTGCAGCGGGGTAAGAAGACGGTGCGGAGTGACGCAGGAGCGAGGGGATGCGCGAGTGCCGCGCGACCCGGCCATCCACGCTGCACAGGAGGTATCGAATGCCGATTGCCACACGAAACGCCGAGATCGTCTGGGACGGCTCGCTCGCCGAGGGCACCGGGACGTTGTCGAGCGGGAGCGGCGCGCTTGGCGCGCTCGCGGTGACGTGGGCGTCGCGGACCGAGCGTCCGGATGGCAGGACGAGTCCCGAGGAGCTGATCGCCGCCGCGCACGCCAGCTGTTTTGCGATGGCCCTCTCGTTGGTGCTCGGCGAGGGTCACACGCCGCCCGAGCGGCTCGTGGTCAGCGCCGCTTGTACGCTCGATGAGGTCGACGGGGCGCCGAAGGTGACGACCAGCCGGCTGAACGTGCGGGCGCGAGTGCCCGGGATCGAGCCGGCGGGCTTCGGGCAGGCGGTCGAGCGGGCGTCCGCGCTCTGCCCCGTCTCAAACGCGCTGCGGGGCAATGTCGAGATCGGCCTGCAGAGCGAGTTGGAGGCGGGATGAGCCGCCGAGCGGCCGTCATGATCGCGACCGCGGGCCGGGCTCCGGGCCGATGAGTCCGCGTTCACTTCAGGTCGTGGTCGCCGGTGGCGGTGTGGCCGGGCTCGAGGCGCTGCTCGCCCTGCGCGATCTGGCCGGGGGTCGCGTTGCGCTGACGCTGCTCTCGCCCGAGACGGAGTTCGTCTATCGCCCGATGGCGGTCGCCGAGCCGTTCGGCCGGGGGCGGGCGGACCATCACCCGCTGGCGGACATCGCCGCGGACGTTGGCGCCGAGTTGATCCGGGACACGCTCGTCGATGTCGACCCAGCCGGGCGCGCAGCGGTCACCGGCACGGGGCGGCGGCTTGCCTATGACGCCCTGCTGGTCGCGGTCGGCGCGGCCAGCGAGCCGGCGTTCCGCCGGGTCCTCACGTGGACCCCCGAGACCGACGCCGACCTGTTCGGCGGCGTGCTGCGCGATCTCGACGAGGGCTACCTCCGGCGGGTGGCGTTCGTGGTGCCGCCGGGGGTCGCGTGGGCGCTGCCCGCTTACGAGCTGGCGCTGATGACCGCCTGGCAGGCCTGGGGCATGGGCCACGAGGACGTCAACGTGACCGTCTACACACACGAGGACGCGCCGCTGGGGCTGTTCGGCACCCGCGCGACGGCCGCGCTGCGCCACGATCTCGAAGAGGCGGGCGTCGAGGCCGAAACCGGCGTGTTCGTGGCCGAGGACCCGCAGGCTCCCGGGCACCTGATCCTGCATCCCGGTGAGCGGATGCTCGACGCCGAGCGGGTCGTCGCGCTGCCACGAGCGGTCGGCCCGAGGCTG
>DASSBX010000201.1:0-5879 GCA_035698305.1 Miltoncostaeaceae bacterium
CCCGCCGCCGAGAGGAGCGTCATGTCCGCCCCGGTCCAGCAACCCGAGACCACCGGAGCGCTCGACGGCCTGCGCGTGGTCGACCTGACCCACCACCTCGGGGGGCCCCTCGCCACGATGGCGCTGGCGCAGCTGGGCGCCGACGTCGTCAAGGTGGAGCCGCCCGAGGGCGACGGCTGGCGCCACGTCGACGACGTCCGCGGGGAGAGCCGCGTGTTCCACGCCGTGAACCGCGGCAAGCGCGGCGTCGTGATCGACCTCCGCGCCGCGGAGGGGCGGGCCGCGCTCCACCGGCTCGTGGAGGACGCCGACGTGGTGGTCCACAGCTTCGCCCCAGGGGTCGCCGAGCGGATCGGGGCGGGCGCCGACGAGCTGATGGCCCTGAACCCGCGGCTCGTGTACTGCAGCCTGTCGGCGTTCGGGCCACAGGGCCGGCGCGGCACCGACGTCGCCCTCCAGTCCGAGTCGGGCCTGGTCACCGCCAACGGCGGACGCGTGATGCCGGTGCCGGCCCACGACACCCTGGTCCCCTGGATCATGGTCGCCGGCATCCTCGCCGCCCTGCTCGAGCGGGAGCGCAGCGGCCGCGGCCAGCGGGTGGAGACGTCGCTGCTCGAGGCGTCGGCGGCCCTCGCCGCGCACCGCCTGATCCGGGAGGGGTCGGGCGAGCCGCTCTTCAACCGCTTCGTCGCGGCGCTCTACCGCCCGTACCCCACCCGGGACGGCGCGATCTCGCTGGCCTGCTACGCCCCCCGCCTGCACGAGCGGGCGCTGCGTGCCATCGGCTTGGGCGACCTGCTGGAGGACCCCCGCTTCGCGGACGTCCCGGCGCGGGCGAGCCACTCCGGCGAGCTCGCGGAGCTCATCGCCGCCCGCCTCCGTGAGGACACCACGGCGGCGTGGCGGGCGGCCCTCGACGCGGACGGCCTGCCCCACGGGGAGGTGAGCCCCGCATGGGCGGTGCTCGACCACCCCGACGCCGCCGCCCTGGGGCTGGTGGTGGAGGTCGACGACCCCGATCTGGGCATCGAGACGGTCACCGGTCCCCCGCTGCGGCTGTCGCGGACCCCCGCGCGCCCCGGCGGACCGGCGCCGCGACTCGGCGAGCACACCCGCGAGGTGGTCGGATGAGGGCGACCGTCCGCGTCGCGGTCGTCCAGGCGACCCCGGTGATCCTCGACGCCGAGGCGACGGTCGCGAAGGCGTGCGACCTGATCGGCCAGGCCGCGGCGGCGGGGGCGCGGCTGATCGCGCTGCCGGAGGCCTTCGTGGCGCTCTACCCCAGCTCCCGCTGGGCCCACGCGTGCGCGCAGTTCGGGTCGGCCCCCGCCGAGCTGCACCGGCGCATGTGGGACGCCGCCGTGGAGATCCCCGGGCCGCTCACCGACCGCCTGGCGGCGGCGGCGCGGCGCGCCGGCGCGTGGGTGGGGATCGGCGTGAACGAGCGCGACGTGCGCCGCCCCGGCACGCTGTGGAACACGCTGCTGTGGCTGTCGCCCGAGGGGCGCGTGGCCCACCGGCACCGCAAGCTGGTGCCCACCCTCCACGAGCGCGTGTTCTGGGGCCAGGGCGCGGGCGACGACCTCGACCCGATCCGCACCGACATCGGCGCCCTCGGCGGTCTGATCTGCTGGGAGAACTTCATGCCGGCGGCGCGGCAGCGTCTGATCGACGGCGGCGCCGACTTCTACCTGGCGCCGACCGCCGACGACCGCGACCTGTGGGTGGCGGCGATGCGCGCATACGCGTTCGAGACCGGGACGTTCGTGCTCTCCCCCGTCCAGTACCTGCCGACGGCCGCCTTCCCGGACGACTTCCCGTTCCCGCAGGAGCTCGCCGACTGCCCGGACGTGCTGCTCGACGGCAACAGCGTCATCTGCGACCCGTGGGGCAACGTGCTGGCCGGGCCGGTGGCGGGCCGCGAGGAGATCCTGACGGCCGACTGCGACCGCGGTGCGATCATCGCGGCGCGGCGCGTGCTGGACGTCGCGGGGCATTACTCGCGGCCCGACCTCGTTGCACCGGCGATCCGCTGAAAAACGCACGTCCCATCGGGGCCGCGCCGGTCTATCTTCAGCATCCGATGCGTCACGGGACCCCTCTCACCCGCCGTTGGGCGGTCCGCGCCGCCGGCGCCCTGGCGGCGGCGCTGGCATGCGGCGCGGCGGTCGCGCTCGCGGCCCCGGGGCAGCCTGACCGCGGCTTCGGCGACGCCGGGCGGCGGGTGCTGGTCGGCGACGGCAGCGACCGGGCGGCGGCGGTGGCGATCGCCCCCGACGGGAGGATCGTGGTGGTCGGCGACGGGGGGCCGGACACCGCCCTGACCGTCACGCGCCTGCTGCGGGACGGCTCGGTGGACCGGTCGTTCGGCGACGGCGGCACCCATCGCGTCGACCTCGGCGGCGTCGAGACCGGCAACGCGGTGGCGGTGGCGCCGGACGGGTCGATCGTGGCCGCGGGCGCGACCTCGGTCGGCGCCAACGTGCTGGTGCTCCGCCTCACCCCCACGGGCGCCGCCGACGCGGCGTTCGGCCCCGGCGGCGTGCGGGTGATCGACTACGGCGGCCCCGACGCCGCCAACGCGGTCGCCCTGCAGCCGGACGGCCGCGTCCTGCTGGCGGGCACCGGCGGCGCGGGACGGGCGCTGCTGGTGACGCGCCTGAACCCGGACGGCACCCCGGACATGTCGTTCGACGGCGACGGCACCGCCGGGATCGACCTGAGCGCCGGCGACGACGCCGCGTTCGGCATGGCCCGCCTGCGGGACGGGCGGATCATGGTCGGCGGCGTCACCGGCAACCCCTCCGACGCGGCGTTCGTCCGCTTCGGCGCGAACGGCGCGGTCGACCGGACGTTCGGCATCGCCGGCACCCGCGTGCTCGACGCGGGCGGCGCCGACGCCGTCCGCGCGCTGGCCCTGCGGCCCGACGGGAAGATCGTGGCGGTGGGGGCCGGCGGGCCGCGCAGCCAGGTGGCGGTGTGGCGCCTGAACCGCGGCGGGGCGCTCGACGCGTCGTTCGGCCGCCGCGGTCTCGCGGGGTTCGCGACGGTGAAGCGGGCGGAGACGGCCGAGGCGGTGGCACTCCAGCAGGACGGCAAGATCGTGGTCGCCGGGTCGATCGGGCGGGACATGCTGGTCGCCCGCTTCCAGCCGGGCGGCGCGCCGGACACGACGTTCGGCCGTGGCGGACGCAGGATCGTCCAGCTCGGCGGGCGGGACGCGGCGGGCGGGGTGGCGGTCCAGCCGGACGGGGCGATCGTCGCCGCCGGCGTCACCTCGGCCGGCGGCGGCGACGCCGCCGTGGTCCGGCTGCAGGGCGACCCGCCCCGGCCGCCCGCCCGGTGCGCCGGCCGCGAGGCCACCATCATCGGCACGCCGCAGCGCGACCATCTGGTGGGGACGCCGGGCCGCGACGTGATCGCCGCCCTCGCCGGCGACGACCTGGTGCAGGCGCGCGGCGGCGGCGACATCGTCTGCGGCGGCGCAGGGGCCGACCGGCTCGTCGGCGGCGCCGGGGCCGACCGGCTGCTGGGCCAGGCGGGGAACGACATGCTGGACGGGGGCCCCGGCCCCGACGTCCTGCGCGGCGGACCCGGCCGCGACGTGTGCTCCGGGGGGCCCGGCCGCGATGTCTACGCCTGCGAGCGGATCACCGGGCGGTAGCACCCCCCGGGACCGCCGGGCCCCTGGCGAGGTGGCCACTTGGCCGCGGGCGTGGCCAATTGGCCGCGGGCGTGGCCAATTGGCCGCATGCCGGTCGCCCGGCTTCGGGGTGTCCCCTCGTCCGCATCGGGGTTCCCCGGATTCGCGACCGGCGGGGCGGGCCTAGCCTGTCCCTCGGATGCCGAGAAGCGATCGATCGGATGACGTCGACTACCTGATCCTGGGCGGCGGGACGGCGGGGTGCATCCTCGCCGACCGGCTGACGGCGTCGGGGCGGCACCGGGTGCTGCTCGTCGAGGCCGGCGGGGAGCCGCGCAGCCCGTTCATCCGCATCCCCGCGGGGTTCGGACGGCTGCTGCGCAGCCGGCGGTACAACTGGGGCTACGAATCGGTGCCGGACCCCGACACCGACGGCCGCAGGATCCCCGTGCCCAGCGGGCGGGGGCTCGGCGGGTCGGGGCTCATCAACGGGATGGTGTACGTGCGCGGCCAGCCCGCCGACTACGACGGCTGGGCCGCCGGGGGCGCGACCGGCTGGGCGCACGCCGACGTCGAGCCCTGGTTCCGCCGCATCGAGGACTACGCGCACGACGGCGACGACGACGGCGACGGCGGGGGGCGCGGGCGCGGCGGGCCGGTGCACATCACCCAGGTCCGGGAGCGGTTCCCCATCGCCGACGCGTTCCTGCGGGCGGCGGTCGAGGACGGCGGCCACCTGGTGGAGGACTACAACCTCGCGCAGGACGGGTTCGGCTACTACCAGGTGAACCAGTACCGCGGCCGCCGGTGGAGCCCGTACGACGCGTACCTGGCCCCCGCGCGCCGCCGGCCGAACCTCGCCGTGATGAACCACACCCTCGCGCTCGGCCTCACCTTCGACAGCAGCCGATGCACCGGCGCGCGGGTGAGCGGCGGCCGGTCGGAGCGTCACGTCCGGGCGCGGCGCGGCGTGATCCTCGCGGCCGGCGCGATCCGCTCACCGCAGCTGCTCGAGCTCTCGGGGATCGGACGCGCCGACGTGCTCGGCGCGATCGGCGTGCCGCTGCGGCACGAGCTGCCGGGCGTGGGCGAGAACTACGTCGACCACTACGCCCTGCGCATGAACTGGAGGCTCCACGGGACGCGCAGCCTCAACGAGTCGACCCACGGCTGGCGGCTCGCCGCAGCCGTCGCCCGGTACGCGGTGCGGCGCACCGGGATCCTCACCCTCGGCCCGGCCCTCTGCCACGGGTTCGTGACCACCGACCCGGAGGGCGGCCGCCCCGACACGCAACTCCTGTTCATGCACGCGAGCTACGAGAACGCCGCGAAGCGCGTCCTGGACCGGCTGCCCGGGATGACCATCGGCATCATCCATCAGCGGCCGCGGTCCGTCGGGAGCATCCACAGCGTCACCGCCGACCCCGTTCTGCCGCCCGCGATCGACCCGCGCTTCCTGAGCGCCCCCGAGGACCGCCTCGGCGCGGTCGCGGCGATGCGGCTGGCGCGGCGCCTGGTGGGCCGCCCGTCGCTGGCCCCGTTCGTCGCGCGGGAGATGAACCCCGGCCCCCTCGCCGCGGACGACGACGCGCTGCTGCGCTGGGCGCGCGCGACCGGCCAGACGCTCTACCACCCGTGCGGGACCTGCCGCATCGGCGGCGACGAGGGGGCGGTGGTGGACGCCCGACTGCGCGTGCGCGGCGTCGAAGGGCTGCGCGTGGCCGACGCATCCGTGATGCCGACCATCACATCGGGAAACATCCACGCACCGGTGATGATGATCGCGGAGCGTGCAGCGGACATGATCCTGGCGGACACCTGAGACACCCTCGGGGGGAGGCGGACATGAGGATCGGCATGGCGGTGCTCCGCATCGTCGTCGGCGCGTTCTTCATCGGGCATGGGCTCCAGAAGCTCGCCGGATGGTTCGGCGGCCACGGGCTGGGAGGGACGGCCGGGGCGTTCGAGTCGCTCGGGCTGCGGCCCGGGAAGCTGCAGGCCGCGGGCGCGGGGGTCGCCGAGACGTGCGGCGGCGCGCTGCTCGCCCTCGGGTTCCTGACGCCGTTGGGCACCGCGATGGTCACGTCGTCGATGACCGGCGCCATCGCCACCGTCCACGCGCCGAAGGGGCCGTGGGTCGCCGACGGCGGCTATGAGTACAACGTCGTCCTGACCGCCGCGGCGTTCGCGCTCGCGGCGGAGGGGCCGGGCGCGCTGTCGGCCGACGACGCCCTGG
>DASSBX010000202.1:0-2600 GCA_035698305.1 Miltoncostaeaceae bacterium
TGCGCAGGTCGTGGGCCACCCACAGCAGCGTGCCGCCGGGGCGCAGCGCCGCCGCGGCCCGCCGGAGCACCGTCGTCCGCAGCGGCTCCGGGACCTGCAGGTACATCAGCACGACCAGGTCGGCCGACGAGGCCTCGGGCACGTGTTCCGCCAGGTCGGCCTGGACGAACCGTGCCGCCACGCCGGCCTCGGCCGCCATCCGCCGCGCCTTGCCGATCGCCACCCCCGAGAAGTCGACGCCGGTCACGTCCCACCCGCCCCGCGCCAGCCAGACGGCGTTGCGTCCCTCGCCGCAGGCCAGGTCCAGCGCCATGCCGGGCCGCAGGCCGGCGAGCTCCTCCACCAGGAAGCGGTTGGGCTCGGCCGACCACACGAGCCGCGGCTCGGCGTAGCGGCGGTCCCAGTCGTCGGGGGTCATCATGGGGTGGAGGATGACGGATCGAGGGGGTACCACGCGGCGATGACGATCGCGACGCGCACGGGGGCGGCGGGGCCGCGGGCCGCGCTGGACGGCACGGGCCTGGACGTGTGGGAGGTGGTCGAGACGGTCCGCCTGGTGGGGAACCACGTCGGCCGCGCCGCCCGCTACCTCGAGATCGGCGAGGCGCTGGTGCGCGAGGCGCTCGCCCACGCCGACGCGCACCCCGACGAGGTCGCCGCGATCACCGCCCGCCAGCGGGCCGTGGCCGACGACGACCTGCGGCGCGCCCGGGAGGGCGGCGGGTGAGGGTCGCCCTCGACCGCCCGTACCCGTCGGCGCTGGCGCGCCGCCTGCGCGACGCGCGCCACGACGCGGTCGCCCTGGCGGAGCGCCCCGACCTGCTCGGCCTCGACGACCGGGACCTGGCGGCGGCCCTCGCGGGTGAGGCGCGGGCGCTGGTGACCCAGAACGCGGCCGACTGGATCCCCCTCCAGCACGTCCTGCCCGGTCTGCTGCTGGTCGACCGCCACCGCTACCCGCGCACGCCGCTGTCCGCCGACCGGCTCGTCCTGGCGCTCGACGCGGCGCTGAGCGGCCTGGCGGGCGACGCGCGCATGCCCGGGGGCCGCCGGTGGCTGGAGCCCCCCGCCGGGTGCCCGTTCTGGCCTCGGTCCGGCTGACGGGGGCGGGTCGCCTCAGGTCCCGGCGCGAAGCGCCGATGCCATCGGGAGATGTTCCGCCGCGTCGGCCCATCCCTCGCCATGACGGCCGCCGCCTGCGCAGTGCCGCTCGGGCTGCTGCTCTGGCTGGGCCACCGCCCGGTCGACCTCGACGGCGACCAGCACTTCCTGATCGTCGTGGTCGCCGCCTCGTCCGCCGCGGCCGCGGCGCTGGCCCTCTTCGTGCTGGGCGCGCGCAAGGGCGAGCGGCGCGCGGTGATCACGGGCGGCGCCTTCCTGGCGATGGCCTCCCTGCTGGCGGTGCACGGCGCCGCGACGCCAGGCCTGCTGGTGGGCGACAACAGCCTGATCGCGTTCGCCGGCGGGCTCACCCTCCCGGCGGGCGCGGTGATGCTGCTGATGGGGGCCCACCCCGCCGCGCGGCGCCCCGGCCCGGTCGGGCCCCTGGTGGCGCTCCTCGCGGCCGCCGCCGTCGCCGTCCTGATGGTGGGCGCGCTCGGGATGGCCCACCCGCACTCCGTGCCCGCCGTCCCCGCGCAGGGGAGCGACGAGGCGCTGCTCGCGGTGACCCTCGGCATCGCGTGCATGGTGTTCGTCGCGATCCGCGCCGCGACGACCGTCCTCCTGACCCGCCGTCCCCGCGACCTGTGCGTCCTGCTCGGCCTGGGGATCCTCGTGTGCGCCCTGGTGGCCCAGTACCGCTACGCGTGGGGCGAGGCCGGCTTCTGGATGGGGCACGGCACCGAGCTGCTCGGGATCCTGCTGGTCGGCGGCCCGGTCGCGCTCGACGCGTGGACCGCGGTCCCCTCCCGTCCGCTGGGCGGCGACCTGCGTGCGGTCGACCTGGTGGCGAAGGAGGAGGCGTTCCTGGGCCGCCAGGTCCACGCGCTGCTGCGCCGCCTGGAGGAGAAGGACACCGCCACCGAGGGGCACACCCGCCGGGTCGCCCTGCTGGCCGTAGGCGTCGGCGAGGAGCTCGGCCTGCCCGCCACCCGCCTGCGCCGCCTCGCGCTGGGCGGGATCCTCCACGACATCGGCAAGCTGCGGGTGCCCGACGCGATCCTGAAGAAGCCGGCGGCCCTCACCGACGACGAGTACGCCGTCATCCGCCGCCACCCCGGCTGGGGCGCGGCGCTGCTGGAGGAGCTCGGCTTCGCGCCCGAGGTCCGCGCGATCGTGCGCGACCACCACGAGCGGCTCGACGGCACCGGCTACCCGGCGCGCAAGATCGGCCCGGAGCTGAGCGACGAGGCGATGATCGTCGCGGTGTGCGACGTCTACGACGCGCTGGTGTCGCCGCGCGTGTACCGCGACGCCTGGACCCCGGAGCGGGCCCTCTCCCTGCTGCACGACGAGGCGGGCACCGGGTTCAGCCCGGAGTGCGTCGCCGCCCTGGAGCGCGTGCTCGCCGCCGGGAGGGCCGCCGTCCCGGCGCCAGCCGCCGCGCCGGTGCCGGTCCCCGCGTAGCCGGGGACGGTCCGCCCGGGCGGGGGCGACGG